>JAYVBR010000028.1:0-4741 GCA_043750395.1 Bacteroidota bacterium
TAATGGTTAACAATTGGGCTGGAATATTGATTGTTATGATGGTTTTTATGACAATTGGCGAAATGTTTGTTTTTCCTTTTTCTAATTCGTTTGCCTTGAGTCGTGCTCCAAAAGGTCACGAAGGTCGGTATATGGCAATTTTTACAATGAGTTTTAGTTGCGCACACATATTTAGTTCGAAAACTGGACTAGATATTGTTGATGTTTATGGCTATCAAAATAATTGGTTATTAATGACAATTCTTGGTGTTTTTAGTGTTTTTCTGATGATTTGGGTTTATAAATTGGTCGAGAAAGAGAATTTTAAAAAGTCAAATAACAATTTCAAAAATCAAAAATTAAAGTTGGAATCATAATGAACATAAATAATTAATTTCTGAATTGATTTCTGAATTGACTTTTGAAATTGATTATTGAAATTGTTAGAAATTCGTTAATTAACAATTCTTAAACTTTTTTCAATTTAAGTTTTGTATAATTTTGAAATCTATAAAACTGCTAAATATCAACAAATGAAAAAACTTATATCTATTTTAATTTTTGCTTTATTAACGCAAATTAATGTTTTTGCTCAAAATAATTTCAATCAAATTAGCAAAGATAATTCTGTTGTGATGACTTGGAATAAAAACACACCTGAGCTAGAAATGAAAGACGACATCAAAGCGCTCAAGGCAAATAATGGCGTTACGATTAAATATTCGAACCTAAAAAAAAATACCAATAACGAAATTACCAACCTTAAAATTGAATATTCTGACAACGAAGGCAATTCTGGTTCGCAAGAATACAAGAATAAAAATGCGATTCCTGAAATTCAATTTTATAAAAATAATGGCGAAATTGGTTTCGGAAATCCGAATAGTAATTCTTTTGGAAACGAAATGACTTTTGGCAATTTTGATTTTAATGATTTGCAAAAGCAATTCTCAAACCGAATAAAAATTGACACTCTGGGAAATAGTAAAAATTTTGATTTTGATTTATCTGATGAAAATCAACCAAAAATTAATAAAAAATCAAAAATTATCATTCAAAAAGATGGCAGAAAACCACTCGTTATTGAAGATGGAAAAGTGATTGAAGGCGAAAGCGATTATTCGAAAGAAGAAATAGAGAAAATTCAAAACGAAAATAAATTCGATTCAAATGATAATAATAGAATGAAAAGTTTCAGTTTCAATTTGAATGGCGACGATTTAGATATGAATAATTTGCGTGAGCAAATGCAAAAAATGCAAGACCAAATTCAAAAAATGATGCCAAATGCTCAAAATAATCAAGAAAATGAAGATAATCCAAGAATCACAAAACCATCAAAATCTGAAAAAGAAGATTTGAAAAAAGAAATGAAAGACGCCAAAAACGAAATGATTAAGGCCAAAAAAGAAATGGAAGAAGCAAAAAAAGAACTTCAAAAAACCAAATCCGAAATGAAAACACAAAAAATTTAATAGTATTTAAGATGTTTTAACCGCTAATTTGCGAATTATAAAATTTGCGTTTTAGCGGTTATTTTTTTTCTATTTTTACAAAAAAATCAATGTACAAACTATTAGCCAAAATTAACAAACTCATTTTACCAAGTTTCAGTAAACAACGTCTCGATTTAGCAAAAGCTAAAAAATGGCAATTGGCAATAATTGGTTATCGTGCAATGGTTACAATGAAATCTTTAGAAAATTAAATAAAAAATTATTTTTAATTGACTGATTTATTTTTTATATTTGAGTAATCAAAAAAAAAGTTTGATTATAAAAATAAATTTCAATTCAATTTACTGACTTTGAGAAAAATAGTATTATTTCTTCTGCTTCCTATTCTTGGAATTTCTCAAAGCAATCAAAATCCATGTGCAACATTATCGCAGATAAACAAACTAATTCAAGAAAATCATTACGACCCAAAACCAATTAACGACAGTTTATCGATTTATGTTTTTAATACTTTTTTAGAAAATCTTGATCAAAATAATTCTATATTTCTAAATTCGGATATTAATGAATTAAAAAAACACAAATTTAAAATTGACAATTATATAAACGATAAAAATTGTGGTTTTTTAGATGATTTTTATAAATCTTACTCAAAAGCTTTTTCAAGAAATCAATCCATAATCGCAGCAATTATTCAAGAACCAATTGCATATTCAAGCGACGAAACCATACAATTTACTAAAAAAAGAAGTTCTTATAAAAATAATGAATACGAACTAAAAAAACTTTTCAAGAAAAGACTGTTATTCGAAATTTTGACAAATATTGCTCAAATTAGTAAAAACAAAGATTCAATTTTATCGAAATTTAAACAAATTGCAGATTCATCAAAAGTAAAAATATTTGATACTTTTAAATGCGAAAACAAAAATAAAATACTAACAAAACAAGAATTTTATTCGATTTTTATCAATGCTTTTTGCTCTTATTTCGATCCACATACAATGTATTTTTCGAGCTCCGAAAAGTCAGATTTTTTATCGGGCGTAAGTTCCACCAATTATTCATTTGGATTAAATATTACCATCGACGACAAAAATGAATTGACTGTTGCTGAAATAACCCCTTACGGAGCAGCATATTACGCCAATAAAATTGAAGTTGGCGATATTATTCAAAAACTAAAAATCAACGATATTGAATACAAAATAAAATGCGATTTTATACAAAAAATAGACCAACTTTTAAGTTCAAGCGAAACCAAAAAAGCAATTTTTACTTTCAGAAAAAAAAGTGGTAAAACTTTTAATATTGAGCTTCAAAAACAATTAATGCGCGATTACGAAAATAGCGTTTTTAGTTACATTCTTGAATTTGAAAATAAACGAACTGGTTACATAAAAATTCCAAGTTTTTATTCAAAATTCGAAAACGGAAAAACCAATGTTAGCGATGATTTTAAAAGAGAAATTTTAAAATTAAAAGATCAAAAAATCACAAATTTAATCATAGATTTAGAAAATAATACAGGCGGATCAATGCAAGAGGCAATAACACTTTGTGGTTTTTTTATAACTGCGCCAGCAATTGCTCAACAAAAAATGACAAATAACCAATTTTTTTTAGTCGGCAACAATAATGCAAAACCGATTTTTAATGGTTCGATTGTAATTTTAATTAACGGATATTCGGCATCAGCAAGCGAGTTTTTCACAAATGCTATGCAAGATTATAGTATGGCGATTGTAATCGGAACAAAATCATTGGGAAAAGCGAGTATTCAAAGCATTTTTGACATCGAAAACGAGTCGAAAGATTTCTTAAAAATCACCATTGGAACTTTTTATCGGGTTACTGGAAAAAGCAACCAAGTTGTTGGAATTAGCCCAACTATAACGATTCCAGATGTTTTTGATGATCAAATTAAAAGAGAAAAAAGTTCAAAACGAGCTTTGAAAAATGAAATTATCAAAGGCTATATTGATGCAAATGGTTTTCCTTTGAATGAAAATCAAAAAAATGTGATTCAAAAATATGTACTTCAAGCAAAGTCAAATGCTACTAATCAAAAAATTTTACAGCTAAAAAAACGAGTAAACAAATTGCTTGGCGATAATTTAGAACCAGTAAAATTGAATTTCAATAGTGTTTTTGATTGTCTAAAATCATATCATTCACTTTGGAAAGATTTATCAGCTTTTAATGAAGTTGAATATGATTTAGAAATTTTGAATACTAACTTCACATCAGAATCGAACAAAAAAAATGAAAATGTAACAAAAAGTGATAAAATCGGTGTAAAAAGCATTAAATCTAAATACACAATTATAGAATCACTAAAGATTCTAAATAAATTGAACTGAATAATTATTTTTTAATATTTTTCAAAACATATTTGCAAATACGGTTTTTATGACTATATTTGCACCCACAAAAAGGCCACGTGGCGCAACTGAATAGCGCACTTGATTACGGCTCAAGAGGTTGCTGGTTTGAATCCAGCCGCGGTCACAAAAAAAACGCAATTATCGAAAATATAGATAATTGCGTTTTTGTTTTCTATTAAATCATCATTCACAAATGCAAGAATATTTCGTTGATATTGAACACACTAATCAAATTTTCGGAGAGAAATTTTTCAATCTGAAAGAATTTGAATGTTGTACTTTCAACGAATGTAATTTTTCTGAATGTTTGTTTATTGGTGTTTCCTTCATAGATTGTGCTTTCAATAATTGCGTTTTAGACCAAACAAAGATAGGAAACGTAGCTTTTAGAAACGCAATTTTTAATAATTGTCAAATTCGTGAAGTCAATTTTGCAATGTGCGATAAATTTATTTTTGCAATAACTTTCAACGAATGTGTTCTCGATTTTTCGAAATTTTATACCTTAAAAATAAAAGGAACATCGTTTCAAGATTGCAGTTTGATTGCCGTCGATTTTATGGCAACCGATTTGACCGAAGTAATTTTCGATAATTGCGATTTGTACCGAAGTGAATTTGATAAAGCAATTGCAAACAAAGCCGATTTCAAAACAAGTTATAATTACACCATCGACCCAACAAAAACCAAATTAAAAAAAGCAATTTTTTCGTTGAAAGAGGTTAAAGGTTTACTTTTCAAACACGATTTAAATATTGCTTAATGAAACAAATTATTTTTATTAAGCAATGAAGTGGTTTAAACTTTTTTGATTGAAGCTAAAAATTAAGATTTTTGTTTCAGATTTTGGATTTTTTTTATTGGATAGCATCGCTATCGAATAAAAAAATTCTGAAATATGGGGCAAAAAGACAATTT
>JAYVBR010000029.1:0-2015 GCA_043750395.1 Bacteroidota bacterium
TTTTTGTTCTGGCATACGCAAAATTCTACCTACAGTTTGAATGGTGAATGTGGTACTTTTTAATTCTCTAAAAATCAATAAAACTCCTGCTCTTGGACAATCCCAACCTAAAGCAATGGCTTGTTTGAATAACAAAACCTCGACCATATTATCGGGTTTTTCAATATCCTCAACATTGTCTTTTCTACCTGATAACCAAACTGCCAGTTTATTATTATTGATAGTAATATTGTATTTTACCTCAAGGTTTTGCAAAACAACGTCGATATACTTTGCATCATCTGCTGAATTGCCTTCATCTTTATCGTTAGGTAATTGTATCAATAAAAGCGGATTTATTTTAACTCCCAGACTTTCATACGCTTGGCGTAATTCCTCTCTTTTTGCTAAAGCCTGTTCCAATAAAATTTCTTCTAATGAGCGACCTTGCTGTACAATAGTGTCTAAAGCAGGATTAAGAATAATGCCTTCTTTTATCATTTCTTCGGCGATTACATCTTGGCGTTCTACCAAAGTTCTATAATCACTATTAGTAGTTGGTGTAGCCGAAACCCGAATTTCTATTTTTGGATATATTTTTTGTAATACTTCATTGGCTCTTTTGGCTGTTTTAGTATTAGCGAACATATGTTCTTCATCAATAATTACAATAATTTCCGTATCGTTTAATTTGGCTTTGTTAACGAAACTGAACAGGTTTTTATTGGTTTCATTGTCCTTGATCATTGTGTTTTTTTCTTTGTTAATGCTTTCCCAATTGACAAACAAAACCTCATTAGGTTGCAATTCGTTGTCCATAATATCCTCAAAGAAAATAGGTTTTATAGAACGCATTTCAGTAAAATAGCCTTTCAAGGCATTGTAACTCTGAATGTATAATTTGTTTGGAGCAATCCAAATAAAAGCTGCTTTGCGTTTTTCTAGCTCGTAACGTTCTGGTAATTCTTCGCAAATTCTATTTAGAAAAGCTGCCATCATTATAGTTTTACCAGCACCTGTTGGAGCTTTGAAAATTAAATTATGACGTGCATTTGGCTTTTTTAATAACTTGTATAATTTCTCCGAAAGATCATTAACGGCTTCGTCTTGGTATTTTTTTAATAGTATCATTTTGCGTTAAGAGTTGGATTAATTAAACAAATTTTCATCAGTAGTTTCATCATCATCTAATGTTGGTACAATTTCTCGCTTGCTTTTTGGCAATACATTTTGATACGCTTTATAAATAGCATCTGGCAAAGCACATAGTTCTACAAAGTTTGCTACTTCTTCAAAATCTTCGGTATATGGATATTGACCATTGCTAAATACATATACTTTGATACGAGTATCGGTTTTTTGGTTTTCTTTTAATTGTTTGATGATTTCAATACTGTCTTCTATAAATATATCATCATAAATAACTACCATTTGGTTTTTGGCATTATCAAAAATTGCTATTTGAGATTGCTTCGTTCCTGACAATGACGTTGATTGAGCGTAACAATTTTCTTTGATGCACAACAACTCTGTAGCTAATCTTGTAAGTTCTTTTTTGTTTTTTAAAGATTTGGTGCGGCTTACATACTCACTCTTAAAATACCGCAAATTGTTATTTTCTAATCCTGTAACAGCAATGTTTTTGGTATTAGTATAACCTTGAATTACTCTTTTGTTGCGTTCATAAGTAACTTCTTCACAAATATTATTTTCATTATTGGTTACTAATATACACTGGCGTTTACCTCCATCTTCTGCATTGAGTGACATTGTAGCGTGAAGTGTGGTGCCTGAACCTGCGAAGAAGTCGAGGACTATTTGATTTTTATTTGGTATCATCTTAAGAAGATGTGCAATCATTTCTAGAGGTTTAGGATTTTCAAAAACTATTTTTCCGAATATATCTTTTTGCCACTTTGTATCAACTGAATTATCAAAATATAGAAATGAATCAGGAACGGTTAATTCTTCGTCCAAAATATAATTTATACCCCTTGGTGGTGTATTGTCATCCCCATACCATATTAAATCTTCGC
>JAYVBR010000030.1:0-2015 GCA_043750395.1 Bacteroidota bacterium
TGGATTTATAAAAGTATTTTATATCCTAAGTGAGTACAACAATTATCCCGTAACAACTCCCTTCCCTTTGGGAAGGGTCGGGGATGGGCTTATGGCACTAGATTTTCTAACTCCATTAAATTCAGATATTCTAGATTTTGTGAAAAATTTATCTTCACAACATTTAGGAAGTAAAGTCGTCTTTCATACTAAAGATGATTTTCCGAATATCAAGAAAATCAAAATTGCTATTGTCGGTGTTTTAGAAAACCGAGGTGAATTAAACTCAAGTAAAGAGGTCAATTTAGATTTTATTCGTAAAGAAATTTACAACTTATATCCAGGCAACTGGAACGCATCGATAGCCGATTTAGGAGATTTATTACCTGGTGAAACCATAGCAGATACTTATTTTGCTTTGCATAAAGTTGCTTCTTTTTTAATGAAGAACAATGTTATTCTGATAATTATTGGTGGTTCGCAAGATTTAACTTATCCATTGTATAGATCTTATGATCAGTTAGAACAAATGGTCAATTTAGTTTCTATAGATAGTAAATTCGATTTGGGTCAACAAGAAAAAGAGTTATCATCAAATTCATATTTGACCAAAATCATTGCTGACGAACCTAATAATCTATTTAATTTTAGTAATATTGGTTACCAATCTTATTATAATTCGCAAGAAGAAATCGATTTAATCGAAAAGTTATATTTTGATGCATACAGATTAGGCGAAATATCCAATAACATTTCACTTTCTGAGCCAGTTTTAAGAAATGCTGATTTTGTGAGTATAGATATGAAATCAGTAAAATCCTCAGATTCAGGCAATTTTAATGATTTTATGCCAAATGGTTTAAACGGAAAAGAAATTTGTGCACTTTCAAGATATTCAGGAATTAGCGATAAAGTTTCTACATTAGGAATTTTCAATCACAACAGTTCTAGACAAGAAAGCGTTTTAATTGCGCAAATAATATGGTATTTTATTGAAGGCATTAATTATCGTTCCAACGAATATCCTTTCTCAAGTAAAGAAAATTATTTAAAATATATTGTACCAGTAGATGATGATGAAATTATTTTCTTTAAAAGTGATAAAACCGATCGTTGGTGGATAGAAATTCCTTTTATTTTAAATTCAAACAATAAATTAAAAAAACAAACGTTATTACCTTGTTCGCATAATGAATATTTAATGGCTTGCAACCAAGAAATTCCTGAAAGATGGTGGAAAGCACAAAGAAAAAATATTATTTAATTTTAATTAAATATCTTATTGCTACATTTAAACAGTAAAAATTTGTTTTTAATCGATATTTTATATAATTTTGAATTTTGTTAACAAAACATAACGTTAAATTGAAATATTTTTTTAATTTTGACATTTTAAATAAATATTTGAATAAAAAATTGTTTTTTATAAAAATTATAAATAGGTTTACGTCCTCAAATAAAGAATATCAAATAACCAATTAATATGAAGAAATTCGTTGCATTTACAGCATTATTATCCTTACTAGTAAGCTGTGGTTCGTCTGAAAAAGGTGAATTAATAGGAGCAAAAGGTAAAAAGTGGAATCCAGAGAAACCTTTTGGTATGGCTCTTGTGCCAGGTGGAGCTTATATTATGGGTAAATCAGACGATGATTTAGCCAATGTACAAGATGCACCTACCAAAACTGTTACAGTTCGTTCATTCTATATGGATGACACCGAAATCACTAACAGTGAGTACCGTCAATTTGTTAATTGGGTAAAAGATTCTGTATTTAGAACTCGTTTGGCTATACAAGCTGAAGAAGTTGGTGGAGGAAAACCCGCAGCAGGAGCTAAAAGTGGTTCAAAAGGTGGCGGTAAAGGTTCTATAGGCGATTTCGCATTTGCAAATTCTGATCCAGCCAAACAATCAGCTTACGATAAATATATGTATGAAAACTATTATAGTAATGGTACCAAAGACGATCCTTATGCTGGTAGAAAATTAAATCGCAAAGCGAAATTAATATACGACACAAAAAAATATCCAGATG
>JAYVBR010000031.1:0-4716 GCA_043750395.1 Bacteroidota bacterium
GCAAAGAACTATTAATATTACTATTTTGTTTTAAATTTCTCTTTGGTTTTTATAAAAATGCCATTGCAACAATTATTAAAACCAAAAGTAGTATTAAGGCAAATGATAGCGTATTTTTCTCTTTTTTAATACAATACATTATTCCTTCTATAAATAAAACTATAAACCATATTGAAATCACAAAACCTGAACCAATAAACATTGCCATTCCTTGTCCCATATTGTGTCGATGTTCTAATTGATTGCAGTTTTTATGAGGATCAATTGCAAAATATAAAAAAATTATCATAACGATTAATGCTAATATTAAAACACCAATTCTAATCCCTAAATATTTTAAAACTTTTTTTATCATCATAAATTGATTTTATTTACTGGAAGATTGTAATTTTTTAAAGCATCTTTTTTAGAAATTATATTTTTGTCATTATAATAATTATTTTTAAAAATATTATTATTTTTAAAATTCACTAAATCGCAACCGCAAGGTTTTCGTAAACTATTGTAACCCATTCCTGTCCAAAGTTGTTCTGCGTTTGTTTGTAATTTAAAATCTGATAATTCAAAAAATAAATTTTTATCAGATTGTAAAACAATTATATCCGTTTTTAAAAATTCAAACGGAATTGATATAGTAATTTGTTTGTCTTCGTCAATATGCACATATTTTTTCTCATTTGTAGGTTTAATAATTTGCTTGTTTCTAATTAGATGAATTTTAAAATTATCAATTTCTACTTTTTTAAAATCTTTGAAATATAACAATGAATTAATTGGTACTTCAAGTTTTTCCTGACATATTTTTTCTTGTTCCTTCATATCGTCTTCGGCTCTTGAGCTACTTGATTCGATGGCATAATAACTCATACCAAAAAACAATATAATTATAGTCAACGTAATTAAAAGAAAAATCAAGCAACCTTTATTTTTTTTCATTTATTAAATTATGTGTTTTTGGTTATGTATAAATCAATAACCAGTAACTAGCAAATTTCGAGCCGATTTCAAACTGCATTTTTGGTATTTAGAATACGCCACTGCAGCACGATTTCTTATTTGTTCATTTGATTCGTTGTTTATAAAACCTGAAATTGCATCGTGAATTGTATAGGCTTCTGGACACATTAAACCAGTTGTCCAAACAATAGGATTCGATTTTGTGGCTTGCAAATGTGGTGCAAAATATTTTTTACTAATGCACGCTAAAATTATACAACTTCGTTTTTGATTATCAATAGCATCGAATTTTTCGGTTAATTTAAAATCCATTAAACCGTCGTGACCAATGTAAGAGTTGAGTACAGCATTTCCATAAATCCCAATAGTTTCATTGTTTACTTTAATATCTTCTTTTAATTTTCCAGAGTTCGAATTCAAGAAATCGATGGTGCACTGCTTTATAAATTCTCCGTCATAAGCATCTGCGACTAAATAATAATTTTTAGAAACGTGTTTAAAAATCAATCTTTCTAAAATTGTGTTGCTAACTTTTTCGATTTTTAGTAATTTCCATTCCTTACTTTTCTTAAAATAGGTTTTAATTCCGAAACCGCAACCCCAATAAAGATTGTTATTTGGGTCTTGTCCATTACCAATTTTGGCTGGAACAGGTACAATTCCTTGGTATTTGTTGTCGCACAAAGCCACAAAAATGTGAATTGTTTTGCTTGGATTATCGATTTTAAAACAATCTGTTTTTTTAGGAAATTTAACTGAACTTGAATTGCAAATTGTAAAAAAAAATAAAATTATTAATGATGTCAATAATGTTTTCATAAATTTTGAATTTTAATTTTAACGCTTTTATACGCAAAATTATTTGCAATTAATCAATAAATCGTCATTGACTTCAAAGTTCAGTTTTTTGGCTTTTAAAAAATCATTACAAAAATCGTTTTTATCTAATAATTTTTTTATTTGCCCCCGAACAAAATAGGCATATCCAAACGCTGCATCTTGTTCGATTGCTAGATTACAATCTATTAAAGCCGCATCTAAATTTGGTCTCGAATATTCTGTTTTGGATTGTACCGGAAATTCTTGTTTGCCATTAAAACCAATTTTGTTATTTATAATCGAAAATGAACTTATTGTGTTTTTGACTCTTGTATTCAAATTCATTTTAGAAATTGCACGAGCGATTAATGCAACAGGCATTGATGATTTTAATTTCAAGCATTTGTCGAAATCTTGAATTGCTTTTTCATATTCGCCAACTGCCATATTTATCGCGCCACGACAATTATAATAATTTTCTAAACCAAATTCTTCAATATTTGGCATTAATTTTATGCCTTCGTCAATTGCGGATAAAGCATTTTCATATTTAGAAATTTCAAAATTGCTTTTGGCCATCATTAAATAATTATTGGCAATAGTTGCATTAACATATTTTTCAAAATCTGCTGTTTCCATCGAATTATAGTTTGGGTTTTCTCGCATATCAATTTTTAAATTTTCGATATTTTGATTTGCCTTTTGATAATCTGCAATTGCTTTTTCGAATTTTTGTAAACTATAAAAAGAATTGGCTCTAAACGAATGCAACATAGAATTGTTTGGGAATTTTTCTAATCCTTTGGAATGTTCAATTATGGATTTTTCGAATTCTTGCATATTAAACAACGCAATGCCACGCTGAAAATAATAACTGGGTTTTACATTATTGCAATAATCTAATAATGATTTTTCGATTTCTAATTTATATGGACTTTCTGGATCATACTTTTTTATTAAGTCTAAACTCAGTTGTAAATCTTGACAAGAACCATTCATATCTTCGGCTTGGTATTTGATTTTTGAACGTAAATAATACACATAATAACCATTTGGATAAATTTCTATTGACTTATCGAAATTTTCATTGGCTTTGCTAAATTCGCCTAACGAAGCGTAAACCGAACCTCTAGCAGTAAAGGCACTTTCTTGTTTTTCATCAATAGAAATAGCAATACTCAAATCTTTAATCGCTAAATCTGGTTTTTGTTGGTTATAAAAAATTTCTGATCTTAATAAATAGGCTTGATAATTTTTTGGATCAAGTTCTATTGCCTTATTAAAATCTATCAATGCCAATGTCAATAAATTTTCTGAAATTCGATATTGCGCTCTAGATATATAAATTGATGTGTTTTTTGTGTCAATTTCTATTGCTTTATTAAAATCATTTTCTGCGCCAATTTTATCGTCAATTTTAGTATATTTAAAAATGGCTCTATGTGCCAATAAATTTGAATTTTTGGGTTCTAATAAAGTTGCTTTATCTAAATAAATTTGTGCTTTTTTAAAATCTTTTTTACGTGAATATAATCTGCCTAACTGAAAATGAGTTTCTCCAGATTTTGGATTTATTGCTAAATTTGCTTGATAATATTTCTCCGACAAATCGTATTTTTTTTCTACCATATTCAAATATCCAAGAGATTTATTTGCAGTATTAATTGCTTTTTTATCCTTTAATGCTTGTTTTAAAATATTACTTATAGAATCATACTGTTGACCAGAAATAGATTGTTTATCAATCCATTTTTCGAATGAATCTTGTTCTTGTGCATTTGTAAATAAGAAAAATATTAATGCGGAAACTAGTATTGTTTTTTTCATTTTTTTAGTGTTAAATGTGGCAAATGTTTTGCTTTCATTATCGAAATTTGATTGAAACCTTTATTTTCACTTTTTATGTGGATTTTTTTTCGATTATTTTTATAGGGAAAAATTCTATTTAAAAACCAAGGATTTTCTTTGTAAACTATCTCGGGCAAATCGAATAAATATAATATGTATTCGTCATAATCATCATAAATATAGAATTCAATATCTTTAATGTTTTTAAAATTCGTCTTTAGAACAATATCAAAAACTGGTTGAGTAAATATAATTCCAGTTTCGTTATATTCAAATTTATCTCGACGATTGTTATAATCAATTGTTGCTTTTTCTGACCTTTGGAAACCATAAGTCAAACCATAAATCATAAAAACTGGAAACAAAATAAATCCAAAAACCGACACAAAGTAGCCCAGAAAATCAGTTACACCAATATAAATCTGAAAACCTGTCATTAATATTCCTAATAGTAGAAAAAAAACAAGTACTACATAAAAAACTTTCATTTTGTATTATTAATTGAACCTTGATCGTGGTAAGTTCCTAATTCATTGGTTTTTAAATATTTTATAATCAAATCTGATTTAAAATCTTCTAGTTTTATAAAAACTGCTATTGGTTTTTTGTTATCAAATATTGTATCGTTTTTGAAATTTTTATCATTTAGAATCAAAATATCTTTTATTGCAAAACCTTCCCCATATTTCCAAAATCGATTTTGAATGTATTCTGAATCACTTTTGAAACTGCAAGAAACCATATTAAATGATAAAAGCAAAACTGCAATCGATGTTGCTATTATTTTTTTAGGTTTTTTCGGTTTTCGTTTATCTTCTTTAAAATCATATCTCGTAATGCTTTTTGGCAAAGCTTCATAAAACATATAACAAGCACTCAACAAATGATAAAAAATTGCAGCAAAAACAAGAATCAAATGTGGATTTTTTAATTCTGTAAATCCCAAATATTCATTACAGAATCCAAATAATGAAAATGGTAACATCAATAAATACATACCTCCAATTACATAACCTAAAAGTTTTTCAATTGCTTCCTTTCTTTTGTAAGATATTAATAATGAAATACTTATTATTTCTATTGTTACTAGAA
>JAYVBR010000032.1:0-4714 GCA_043750395.1 Bacteroidota bacterium
TTAAACAGTATGTTCCAAGTTCTCTAACTTTAGTCGAAAAAATGTTTCCTTTTTTTAAAGTTGCAACATAATCAATTTTTTTACCATCGATTTTGGCAATAAACATTTTCTTTAATTTATCTTCAGAATATTTTTTTGCATCAATTGTCAAAATAAAATTTGAGTGAACAGGAACTAATTTGTTATGCAAATAAACCGTATCATTTTTTACTTTAAAATCCATATAGAAGTCTTCATAAAAAATTTTTTCGGGAAATGTTACTTCTACATTATTTAACGCAAAAACATTCTCGATATTGCTTTTTACAAAATATTTAGATTTTTTTTCTAAAATAATATTAGTTGGTGGCAAACCCGAATAATCGACTGGAACAGTTATTTCGGCTTTGTTATTGGCATAATCAGAAACTATGACTTTGTAATTTTTAGTAATATTATCGGGACTTACTTCAATTATGCCGTTGTCAGCATCAGTATTTATTATTTTTAATGGATAAGGATTTTTCATAAATAACCTCTGAATTTTCTGTCCAGAACTTTTAAATTTTGAAAAATCTAACAATGCATTAATATAACGAAATTCTTCGAAAGCAAACGAATCGAATTGATAACCAAAAATCGATTTGCCATTATCAAAAACTTCTACCTTATATATACCATATTTATTTCCTGGATTGTCAAATGAATCGTAAGTATTAATTCCGAAACCAATTTTACCAAAGGCTTTAACTTTTTGTGTCAATAAAGTTCCGTCTTTTTGCAAATCTAACCCAACTGAAACTGCATTATTAGATTGGTTAACAATCGATTTTTCGTCAATCGGATAGATATAAAAACCGTTAACTTTTGGTTTTTTTGAATCATTAACAAATTTATCAAATCCAAAAAGCATTGGATTAAAAATATTATCGGTCTTAGAATCTCGGAACTCAAAGTGCAAATGTGGTCCACCCGAACCGCCAGTATTTCCTGAAAGTGCAATAACTTCTCCTTTTTTTACAGGCAAATCGGTTGGTTTTAAAAACATTTCGATTTCATAAGATTTTTCGTTATATTGAAAATCTTTTATGTATTTTTCGATATTTCCAAAACCCGAAGTTAAATGTCCATAAAGCGATGTGTAACCATTCGGATGCGTTACATAAATTGCTTTTCCGTAGCCGTAAGTCGAAATTTTAATGCGAGAAACGTAACCATCGGCAACAGCATAAATATTCAAACCCTCTTTTTTTTGAGTTTTAATGTCAAATCCTGAATGAAAATGATTAGGACGCAATTCGCCAAAACAACCCGAAAGTTCAATCGGAATATCTAACGGAGAACGGAAATAATCTTTAGGATAATTGGTCTGACCAACAGAAATTGAAGAAAAAATCAATAAAAAGTAGACTAGTTTCATATTTTTAAAAAATTTTGGCTAATATAAAAAAAAAGTTAATTTATTGAATGGTTTCTAGAAAAATATAATTTCTAGTTCTAAATAAAGTTTTTAGAAACCGATTGCCCTAGCCGTGATGGAAGGGAAAATCCTTTTTTTGTTTCAATTACCACGACTTTAGAGCCGTGGTAATTGAGACAAAAAAAGATTGGAATGACAGCGCGAATGGCTTCAAAAAAATAATATCTAAAAATTAATAAAATAAAATTGAAATTATTCAATAGAAATTTTAACTTTGTAAATTGATTTTAAATTCGAGATTTAAAATGAGTGAAATTGTAGAAATTGTTGATTCGTTAGAAATAAAACTCCAAAAATTATTTGTAAAAACAGATAATTTAGAGCAAAATATTCTAGGATTAAATCAAGATTTGGCAAATGCTACTAAAACCATACTGAGTAAATCGCAAGAAATTGCTGATTTGAATAAAAAGTATGAAGCTCTTAAAATTACGAATTCATTGCTTGGCAGTGACGAAAATAAACGAGATACGAAACTCAAAATAAATTCATTAGTTCGGGAAATAGATTATTGTATTGCGCAATTATCCGATTAGAATAATATGGACGAAAAGCTTAAAATTAAATTATCAATTGCTGATAGAATTTACCCAATGACGGTTAATATGTCGCAAGAAGAAGGAATGAGAATTGCTTCTAAAAAAATTGATGCTATGATTAAGCAATTCGAAGAGAATTATGCCGTGAGAGACAAACAAGATGTTTTGGCAATGTGCGCTTTGCAGTTTGCATCGCAACTAGAACAAAGACAAATAGTTAACTCGATTGATGGCACAGAGACCATAGACAGACAAAAAAAAATTAATGATTTATTGGTTCAATATCTCGATAAATAAACGTTCTTTACACAACGAAGTTTTTTAAACTTTTTTAAATTGGCTAAAAATTGTCTTTTTGCCTCATATTTAAGTTTTTTTTAATTCTATAAAACTATTATGCAATTAAAAAAATCCAAAATCTGAAACAAAAATCCTAACTTTTTGCAACAATCAAAAAAGCTTAAAGAACTTCAAACTAAAAATACTGCCTGCATTAGTTTTAATTTGATAAACTCAACACTAACAATTTAGAATGAGCGAATCTTCGTTACTATAACAAGCCTATTAAGTTAGGAAGTTTGAACAACGAGTTAGCTCAAAACTTGATATTCCGAGTTTATACAATCAACCTGATGCAGGTTTTTTTATATATAACAATTAACAAACAAAATGGACAGTACATTAATAATTATAATTTCAGGAATAATTGGCATTGCAGGCGGATACATAATTGCCAAGATTATGGAGAAAAGCAATGTTTCGGGAATGGTAGAAAGTGCCAAAAAAGAAGCAGAATTGATTTTAAGAGATGCTAATTTAGCTGGAGAAAATAACAAAAAAGACAAAATTCTTCAAGCAAAAGAAAAATTTATTGAGCTTAAAGCAGAACACGAAGAAGTAATTAAAAATCGTGAAATGAAAGTTATTGAAGTCGAAAAAAGAATTCTTGTAAAAGAATCGCAAGTTTCGACGGAATTGAACAAAGCCAAAAAAGTTAACGACGATTTCGAAGCTAAAACTGCTGAATATTCAACTAAAATTGAATCTTTAGAGAAAAAGCAATCCGAAATTGATAAAATGCACAAAAGTCAAGTGACACAACTTGAAGTTATTTCTGGTCTTTCGGCAGACGATGCTAAAAGTCAATTGATTGAAAGTTTGCGAGGTGAAGCCAAAACCCAAGCAATGGCGCACATTCAAGATACAATTGAAGAAGCAAAATTAACAGCGCAACAAGAAGCCAAAAAAATCATTATCAACACAATACAAAGAGTTGGAACCGAAGAAGCTGTTGAAAATTGTGTATCGGTTTTTAACATAGAATCAGACGATGTTAAAGGTAGAATTATTGGTCGTGAAGGTCGAAATATTCGTGCACTTGAAGCAGCAACTGGAGTAGAAATTATTGTTGACGACACCCCAGAAGCAATTATTTTATCTTGTTTTGACCCAGTTCGCCGTGAAATTGCTCGTTTATCTTTGCACAAATTAGTTACCGATGGTCGAATTCACCCAGCCAGAATTGAAGAAGTTGTTGCCAAAACCGCCAAACAAATTGACGATGAAATTATTGAAGTTGGAAAAAGAACCGTTGTTGATTTAGGAATTCACGGTTTGCATCCAGAATTAATAAAAGTGGTTGGTCGAATGAAATATCGTTCGTCTTACGGTCAGAATTTATTGCAACACTCTCGCGAAGTGTCTAAACTTTGCGGTATTATGGCTGCAGAACTTGGTTTGAATGTAAAACTTGCCAAACGTGCAGGTTTATTGCATGATATTGGTAAAGTTCCAGATGCAGAAAGCGATTTGCCTCACGCACTTTTAGGAATGCAATGGGCTGAGAAATATGGCGAAAAAGAAGAAGTTTGTAATGCAATTGGTGCCCACCACGATGAAATTGAAATGAAATCGTTGCTGTCGCCCATTATTCAGGTTTGCGATGCGATTTCGGGAGCTAGACCAGGCGCAAGACGTCAAGTTTTAGATTCATACATTCAACGTTTGAAAGATCTTGAAGAAGTAGCTTACGGATTTAAAGGCGTTAAAAGTGCTTATGCCATTCAAGCTGGTCGTGAATTGCGTGTGATTGTAGAATCAGAAAAAGTTTCTGACGAAAATGCTGGAACATTATCATTCGAAATTTCTCAGAAAATTCAAACCGAAATGACTTATCCAGGACAAGTAAAAGTTACGGTTATTCGCGAAACACGTGCTGTAAATATTGCTAAATAGATTTTAGATTTTAAATATAAAACATTTATAAAATAATAAATCCCAATTTTTGAATTGGGATTTATTAGTTAATAATGAAGTGGTTTAAACTTTTTTGATTGAAGCGAAAAATTAAGATTTTTGTTTCAGATTTTAGATTTTTTTTATTGGATAGCATCGTCATCGAATAAAAAAAATCTGAAATATGGGGCAAAAAGACAATTTTGCAGCCAATTGAAAAAAGTTTAAACCACTTCATTAAATTTAAATCGTTTATGAGAAAGATTTTATTTCTTAAAATAAATTTTAAAAGTTGTTCCAACTCCAACTTTACTTTCTACTTCAATTTTTCCAGATAGCGATTCTATTTGATTTTTTGTGATATAAAGTCCTATTCCGGTTGAGTTTTCGTGATTATGAAATGTTTTATACATTCCAAAAATATTGTCTTTGTGTTTATCAAGATCAATGCCTAAACCATTGTCTTTTACACACAATATTT
>JAYVBR010000033.1:0-4710 GCA_043750395.1 Bacteroidota bacterium
TATTTTAACTTAAAAAAATATAATTTAGCGATACCATTTCTCAATAAAGTAATTGATAAAAAAAATGCTATTCAAGAATATAAGATTGAGTGTTTTGTAATATTGAGTAACATCAATTTAATTTTTAATAAACCAAAAGAAGCTGAATTTTATAGTTACAAAGCGTTAAGTTTTCACGATTCGTTATATAAACAACACGGTAATTCTGAATTGTATGATAATATATCCAAAATATCAGAAGTAACTGGAGATTATAAAAAATCAATTTTTTATTATAAAAAACAAGTAGATTTTTCCAATAAAGAAAATAATCAAATAAACAATGAAAACAACTTGCTATTGCAAACCGATTTTGATGTTACCATAAAAGATTACAATATAAAAGTATTAAAAGAGCAAAAAAAAAACAAAACTATCGAGAATAAAAATCAAAAAGAACTTTTAACTTTTATTGGAGTTTTACTTATAATTGCGTTATCATCAGTGTTTTTTTATATAAAAACTAATAAAACAATTAAAAAGAAAAATATAGAAATTGAAAACGAAAAAATACAAACGCTAAAATCGCTTACCGAGAAAGAAATATTGCTTAAAGAAGTTCACCATCGCGTAAAAAACAATATGCAAATGGTTATTAGTTTGCTAAAAATTCAATCATTAGACGCCAAAGAACTTACTGTTGAAGATTTTATAAAAGTGAGCGAAGCCAGAATTAATTCTATGGTTTTGGTTCACGAAAATCTTTATAAAAGTGATAATTTAAGTAAAGTTGATTTCAAAGAATATTTAAATAATTTAACCACATCTATAATAAATTCTTATCAAGGTTTCAAAAAAATTGAATTGAAAATTGATGTAAACAACATTTATTTCGATGTTCAAACCGCTATTCCTATAGGTTTAATAATAAATGAACTAGTCAATAATGCTTACAAACATGCTTTTATGAACAAAGAAAAAGGATTAATTATGATTCAATTAATCCAAAAAAAAGACAAATATATACTTATGGTTTTTGATGACGGTTTAGGAATAACTAATCAACAAATAAACAATAAAGGACTTGGATTAGAACTAGTTAAGCTATTAGTATCACAAATAAAAGGTGTTTCGCAAATAGATAATTCAAATGGAACATGTTTTAAAATGAGATTTCAAAATGTAATACAATAAAATTATGAAAACAAAAATAATAGTAGTCGAAGACGAATTATTAATTGCACTTCATATTAAAAAAGTATTAGAAAAACATGATTATGATGTAGTTATTGATATTACTTCTGTCGAAGATGCCATATTTTATATCGAACAAACTCCGCCTGACCTTGTGCTAATTGATATTAACTTGAATAAAGATAAAGAAGGCACTGAACTTGGTAATTATTTACTTAAAAAAGATACTATTCCATATATATACATCACTTCTTACTCCGATAAAAATACTTTAGACAAAGTAAATATGACCAGACCCAAAGGTTATATTGTCAAACCTTTTAAGGAAGAAGATTTATTATCAACTATTTCAATAGTCCTAAATAACCACAATCATAAAAAAATTGACATCAATCGTTTGGAAATTTCGAACAAAGATTCTATTCCATTTAAAATTAAAGAAATTATAAATTATATTAATACTAACATAGAAAAAAAAATTGATATTGACGAACTAACGCATTTAACCAAATGGAAAAAGGATCATTTCACTAGACTTTTTTCAAAATATTTGGGCAAAACTCCTTATCAATATATTCTAACTAGAAAAATCGAAAAAGCAAAAGCATTATTAACTGAAACTTTAATTCCTATAAACGAGATTGCTTTTGAGTTAGGTTTTGAAAGCCATAGTAATTTTTATCATATTTTTAAAAAATTAACCAACGATACTCCAGAAAATTTTAGAAAAAGAAATAAAGTTTTTATGCCAGAATAATAAATATAAATATGAAGTGGTTTAAACTTTTTATTTCATTGAAATAAAACTTCTATTTGTCATTTCGACGATACGAGAAATCACATAAATCAAACAACTAATGAAATTTCTCCAATCGTCGAACCCGAGCCAAAAAGTGCGAACTTGCGAAGCAATGACAAATGAGTAACCAAATTTTGAAAATCCACAACTTTCTAAAACAAAACCATACTATTCAAAATAAATATTCACAAAAAAATCTTTAGGATTTACAACAACTTCGTTTTTTGGATAAGGTAAAACGCTAATCTCTTTAATTTTTAAATCCGAATAATACCTAGAAAACCAAGCAATATTTTCGGCCTGTAACTTTGGCGAAAGCAATATGTTTTCGGTCGATATCAATTTCCTGTTTTTATAAATAGCGACCTGAATTTCACATTCTCCAGCCCAAATGCAATTTACATTTTCAGGACAACGGGAATCATTAATCACTTTTTTTAGAATCAATTGTGTTCCTCTTTTTTTAATAACTTTTTGAGTAATCTTTACAAATTTTAAAGGTTTTTCTGCGTTTTGAGAATAAACAATAATATTTAAAAATAAAATTAATGTTAAAACTATGTTTTTCATCTTGGCTTTTTATCAAATGTAATGATTAAAATATTAATTACAACAATCCTAAAAAATTGTAACCCAAAACTTGTGCTGCTTTTTCACTAGAAACAATTTTTCCAAAAGAAGGTTTCGTTTCATCGAATTCTGGAATTTCTAAACCCATTTCTTTAGCTTTTTGGGTGTAATAATCTTTTCTGGTTGGGTGAAAAGATGCAACTCCATTATAAATTTGATTCCAAGAATTGGTTTCAATTATTTTTTCGATAATGCCAATACAATCTTTTTGATGAATGAAATTAATAGGCGCATTTGGATTTTCAATATTTTTACGCCCAGCTAAAAACTTAGTCGGATTTCGATCTTCGCCAATTAAACCGCCAAAACGAACGATTGTTGTAGCAAAATGTTTATTGGACATTAATATTTTTTCTGATGCTAAAAGTTGAATACCCGATTCGTTTTCGGGAACAGCAATTGTCTCTTCGGTAATTTTGAATTTCTTATCTCGAGCAATGTTATCCTCTTGAGCACAGTCTAGAGAAATGCCACTGTAAACCGAAGTCGAGCTCACAAAAATAAGCTTCTTGATTGTTGATTGTTCTAAAAATGGAATACTTTGTTTCATTTTTTCTATAAAACTTTCTGTATTTCCGTATCGTAAATCAGGTGGAATATCAATAATCAATATTTCTGAATCATCTAAAAATTTAACAATATTTCCTGAAACTTTATTCGATTTTATTGATATTAAAAAAGGCTCAATTCCTGCTTTTTGCAAAACTTCTAATTTTTCTTCCGATGTTGTTGAACCTTTTATCAAAAATCCTTTTTCTATTAAACTTTTTGCCAACGGCAATCCTAACCAACCACAACCTAATATTGATATTTTTTTCATTAATTTATTTATTTTTTTCACAAAGACGCAAAGTCTCAAAGTTTTTTTTATGATAAAAAGATACCTACAATTTTATTTTTAATTTTTACTTTATGGTTTCAATTCTTTGTGGCAATTTCTTTTTATTTTACAATCGAATCTTTTTTAAAGAGCAATTTAGCGTCTAATTTTTGTTTTTTAAAATCTTGAGACAATTCAGAATCATTATTTATACTTTCTTTTATGTGTTGTTTTATGACAATTGCATCGTTTAAAACAAATTGCATTGGCATCATCCAAGGTTTTCTTTTATCGATTGCAAAATCTGGATTGGTCATTAAATCGAACGATGATTCTAGCAAATCCATATCCAAAAGTGTTTTAGTGTTTATTGCAAACTCTATTTCTAATGGCAGATTATCGACAACATAATAACTCAAAATTTTCTTTCCATTTCGATTTAATTGTTTGCCTTTTTGTTCGATATTCTGAACTCCATTCGCTTTAAAATTAAAGAAAATCATTTTTTCGTTGGCAAAAATATCATACCGATTGACTTTTCGAGTTGGTGCAATTTTGATTTTTAAAAACCTGAAGTTTCCTGAAACGCTGTCTCGCAAATATTCAATATTTGGACTTGTAATTCCTTTAATTTCGGCATTATTAGAAAATGTAAATCCAGAATTGTATTTGCTAAAAAGCGGAAAATCTTTTAAAACAGTTGCGGGTTTTGGATTTTCGCCAAGATACTTTTTAGTAAATTCGTCTAGATTTTTATCATAAGTTGCCCAATTGGCTATATTTGTATCAACATCAAAAACATATAAAAGACTGTTTGGTTTGGCTTTTCCAGCATCATATCCTGAATTAAAATGCGCTTTCGCAAATGCTAAAATTGCAAACAAAAACATCATCAAACTCCATCTTAATTTATTAGCAAATGATCCGAAAATTGGCATCAATAATCCGAAAACTAAAACCAAAAGAATTGCACTTCCAAACATTATTTTTAATCCTAAACCAACAGGAAATAATTGCAAAAACGGAACAATAATGACCAAAGTCGGAATTGCAAATAATAAATGCAACAACCAATAATTTTTTTGAGTGAAAATAAAAATTCCAAAAAGCAATAAACTCGACAACAACGGAATAATTAAAAATCCTGCACCAGCAAGATTAAAAGCGATTCCAAAATTGATAATTATCCACAAAAATAACGGTGCAACAAAATAACTATTTACGTTTTTAGAAGTAACAAACTTGCTGTAAACCAAAAAACAAATTGATAAAGTCAACAACATAAAAA
>JAYVBR010000034.1:0-2004 GCA_043750395.1 Bacteroidota bacterium
CTAAAAACTAAAATTGAAGAGATAGAAAATCAATTCCCAGAGATTTATAATACTTTGAATAATTTGGTTGAAAAAGATGCTATTGTTATTGCAAATGACGAAAGAATAAAAATTGGTTATAAAAACTAGATTTAATAATTAAACTAATACCCTAGCCCCGATTGAAACGAAAATCCTTTTTATTTTTTTTTTAAAAAATAAAAAGATTGTAGTGTAAAGCGGGATTAAGCTCCAAAAAAATATTAAAATGAATATAGCACAAAATATTTTAAATGCAGTAAACGAATGGTTAACGCCAACATTCGATAGCGAAACACAAGAAGAAGTTAAAAAATTAATCACTTCGTCGCCAGAAAATTTGAATGAAAGTTTTTATAAAAATCTAGAATTCGGCACTGGCGGAATGCGCGGAATAATGGGCGTTGGCACGAACCGAATTAATAAATATACGTTAGGAAAAAATACGCAAGGCATCTCGAATTATATGCACAATGTTTTCCCGAATCGTGATTTAAAAGTTGCAATTGCTTATGATTGCCGTCACAACAGCGATACTTTGGCGAAAACAGTTGCCAATGTTTTTTCTGCAAATGGTATTCAGGTTTATTTATTTTCGGATATGCGACCAACTCCAGAATTGAGTTTTGCCTTGAAATATTTAAAATGTCAAGCAGGAATTGTTTTGACTGCAAGTCACAATCCACCAGAATACAACGGCTACAAGGTGTATTGGGAAGATGGTGGACAACTTGTTCCGCCAGAAGACAAAGCAATCATTCAAGTCATTGAAGATTTGAAATATGAAGAAATCAAATTCTCGCCAAACGAAAATTTGATACATTATATAGATACTGAAATTGACGAAGCTTTTATAAAATCGTCTATCGAAAATGCAAGTTTCAATACAGCGCAAGATGCGAAAGATGATTTGAGTATTGTTTTCACGTCATTGCACGGAACATCGATAAAATCTATTCCTGATGTTTTGGCAAATGCTGGTTACAAAAACGTAAACATTGTGGCCGAACAAGCCGAACCAAATGGCGATTTTCCAACTGTTGTTTCTCCAAATCCCGAAGAACCAGAAGCGTTAACAATGGCTTTAGCATTGTCAGAAAAATTAAATGCCGATATTGTCGTAGGAACCGATCCAGATTGCGACAGACTTGGAGTTGCTGTTCGAAACAATGACGGAAAAATGATGTTATTGAACGGAAACCAAACAATGATTTTGATGACCGCTTTTTTATTGAAACAATGGAAAAAAGCAGGCAAAATTGATGGCAAACAATTTATTGGCTCGACTATAGTTTCGACACCAATGATGATGGAATTGGCAACTGCCTTTAAAGTAGAATGCAAAGTTGGATTGACGGGTTTCAAGTGGATTGCCAAGTTTATAAAAGATTTTCCGAATCAGCAATTTATTGGTGGTGGTGAAGAGAGTTTTGGTTATATGGTTGGCGATGCTGTTCGCGATAAAGATGCTGTTGCAGCCACTTTATTGGTTTGTGAATTAGCAGCTCAAGCCAAAGCTAATGGCAGTTCGGTTTACAAAGAATTGCAAAAACTATATGTTGAGCACGGATTTTATAAAGAACATTTGGTATCTTTAACCAAAAAAGGAATCGATGGTTTGGCAGAAATCAACCAAATGATGGTCGATATGCGAACCAATCCATTAAAAAAAATCAATGGCGAACGGGTGGTTATGATAGAAGATTATAAATCTTCGACAGCATTGAATCTTTTTACAAATGAAGTCGAAACTATGAATATTCCAAAGTCTGATGTTTTGATTTATTATACTGAAGATGGTTCGAAAATTGCAGCAAGACCAAGCGGAACTGAACCAAAAATTAAGTTTTATGTGAGTGTGAATACTAAAGTAAATTCGATTGATGAAATTACGGAAACAGCAACTTTTTTAGATAATAAAATTAAGAATATATTAGAAGATTTGAAAATTATTTAATGGAAAATATAAAAAAAATAATCCCTTTT
>JAYVBR010000035.1:0-22445 GCA_043750395.1 Bacteroidota bacterium
AGGTTCGGAAAAACAAGTGAACAAATTAAATAAATTTTTAGTGTTACAAAAAAATATCAGAATAATACTTGCTCTTATCTTATTTGGAAGTTTTTATAATCTACAAGCCCAAGACCGAATTCCTTATGACCAAGGAAATAAATACATTCTAGCAAATGTTGATGTTACAGGCAAAATCAATTTCAATGCGCAAACAGTTGTTACATTTGCTGGTCTTGATAAAGGTCAAAACATAACCGTTCCCGGAGAAGCGATTAGTGCTGCAATCAAGAAATTAGCTAAACTTGGATTATTTAAAGATATTTATTTTTATACTTCAAAAGTTGTTGGCGATAGTATTTATTTGGAACTAAATATTAACGAATTGCCTAAACTTGGTGAAGTAAAGTATATTGGTGCTAAAAAAGGAAAAATCGACGAATTAAATAAAGAAAACAATTTAACTCCAGGAAAAGTTGTTAATGAAAACTTGTTAACCACCACAAAGTATTATTTAGAAAACAAGTACAAAAAAGACGGATTTTTTAATACAAAGGTCAACATAAATGTAATAAAAGACACAACTACAGTTAACGAAGTTAATATGGTTGTTAATATTGATAAAGGCGAAAAAATAAAAATTAGCACAATTAATTTCATAGGAAACAATAAATTTTCAGAAAAAAAATTGAGAAGTGCAATGAGCAATACCAAAAAAGAATTGCCTGGACGATTTTGGAAAGGATCAAAATATATAAAAGCCAAATACCAAGAAGATTTAGTTTCGATTGTCGAAGAATATAAATCTAAAGGTTATCGCGATGCACGAGTTATCTCGGATACTGTAGTTTTTGACGACTCAAAAAAGAAACTTGCTGTAAAAATAAAAGTTGAAGAAGGAAATAAATATTATTTCGGAAATATTAAATTTATTGGTAACACAGTTTATTCTGACAATGATTTAAGAAGAATGCTAGGTTTGAATAAAGGCGATGTATATAATGGTGTTGAACTTGCCAAAAGAATTGCCGATAAATCTAAACCAGACGGCGATGATATTACCAATTTATATCAAAATACTGGTTATTTATTTTCGAATATCAATCCCGTTGAAGTAAAAACTGCAAATGATTCAATAGATTTTGAAATTAGAATTAACGAAGGACCAATTGCTTATTTCAATAAAATATCGGTCGTTGGAAACGATAAAACCAATGACAAA
The DNA here is from genome assembly GCA_043750395.1 of Bacteroidota bacterium. Taxonomy (GTDB): domain Bacteria; phylum Bacteroidota; class Bacteroidia; order Flavobacteriales; family Flavobacteriaceae; genus Flavobacterium. Next base: position 1,202 of record JAYVBR010000035.1, read on the forward strand.
GTTATATATAGAGAACTTCGAACCAAACCAGGACAAAAATACAGCAAAGAAGAGTTGGTAAGAACAATTCGAGAAATCGGACAGTTAGGTTTTTTTGATCCTGAAGCAATAAAACCTGATTTTAAAAATGTCGATGCCAATGCAGGAACTGTCGATATTCAATACAACTTAGTCGAAAAAGGAGCAAGTCAAATCGAATTACAAGGCGGATATGGCGGCAGCGGTTTTATTGGAACCTTAGGTTTGTCTTTCAACAATTTTTCTGCAAGAAACCTATTCAATAAAGATGCCTATAAACCTTTGCCAATGGGCGATGGTCAAAAAATGGCATTAAGATTACAAGCCAGTGGATTTTTTCAAACCTATAGTTTGTCGTTTACTGAACCTTGGTTTGGTGGTAAAAAACCAATACAATTACAAACATCTATATCTCAAACTAAACAGTTTGGAGCTTCAGACGATAGAACAACTGTTGATAGAAATAAAAGTTTTAACTTAACAACTTTATCAGTAGGTATTGCAAAAAGATTAACTGTGCCTGATGACTTTTTTGTTTTGTCTCACACATTAACATTCCAATATTATGATTTGAATGAATTCAATACAGGTTTATTTACATTTGGAAATGGCTCTTCGAGAAATTTATCTTACACAATCGGTTTAAGTAGAAATAATAAAGGTACTAACCCAATTTTTCCAACTTATGGTTCAGAATTTAGTATTTCAGGTAAATTCACACCGCCATATTCATTGTTTACCAAATTAAATGTAAACGATTTAAGAAATCAAGATGAGTATAAATTAAAGTTGCCAGAAGGAGCATCTGTTATATCTAATGATTTAGGTTTACCAGTTGCTGGCGATTTAGTAAAAATTGTTATTGACCCAATTACACAACTTCCTGTGTACGCTAAAGCAACATTAGCTGATGCTTCGCCAGATGTTGCCAAAGTAGACCAAAAACAATTTAATTTTTTAGAATATTATAAAATAAAAGTCAAAGCAGATTGGTTTACTAAACTAGCAGGGAAATTAGTTTTGAGATCATTAGGAGAATTCGGTTTTTTAGGCAGATACAATACCAACAGAGACGAAGTGCCATTCGAAAGATTTAGACTTGGCGGAGATGGTTTACAAGGATTCAACAACAATAGTGAGGAAACTATTGGTTTAAGAGGTTATGATAATGGTAGTTTATCATCTTCTAGCGGTGGTGGAACAATTTATAATAAATATTCATTAGAACTAAGATATCCAATAACCCTAAAATCGGCAGCTTCGATTTATGCATTATCATTTTTAGAGGCAGGATCGTCATTTACAAGTTTCAAAAACTATAATCCGTTTGCTATTCAACGATCAGCAGGAGTTGGATTAAGAATTTTTATGCCTGCTTTTGGATTGCTAGGTATTGACTTTGCATACGGTTTTGATAAAACACCTGGAAGTGCGGAAACAGGTGCACACGGTTGGGAACAACATTTTATCATAGGTCAACAATTTTAATTATATTTGGCGTTATATTCTAATAAAAATATAAATTATGAAAAGACATTTTATTACATTATTAGTTATTCTTAGTATTTATTCATCCGTTTTTGCTCAGAAAGGAGCAAGAGTTGGATACATCGATATGGAATATATTTTGCAAAATGTTCCAGCATATACTGAAGCTAAAAACCAATTAGAACAAAAAGCGCAAGGTTGGAAAATTGAATTAGATACCAAAAAAAGTGATATTGAAAATCTAAAATCAACTTTAAAATCAGAAAGAGTTTTATTAACAAAAGAACTTATTGAAGAAAGAGAAGAAGAAATAAAATTTCAAGAAACAGAATTGGCAGATTATCAACAAAAGAGATTTGGACCAAATGGCGATTTAATAGTTCAAAAAACTTTATTAACTCAACCAATTCAAGACCAAGTATTTACAGCTGTTCAAGATATTTCCGAAGCCAAAAAATATGATTTTGTTTTTGATAGATCATCAGATTTGACAATTCTTTTTGCTTCGAAAAGATTCGACATCAGCGAACAAGTGCTTAGAGTTATAAATCGTTCTTCGAAAAGAGAACAACTCAACAAAAAACAGCTTAAAGAACAAGAAGAAAAAGAACGAAAAGAAGACGAACTTTTAGAAAATCCGGGTGGCAACGAAAAACAAAAATTAATTGAAGATAAAAGAGCCGCTAGAGAAAAAGCATTAGCTGACAAAAAAGCTGCGGCCGAAGCTCGAAGAAAAGAAGCAGAAGATAACCGCCAAAAATTAATACAAGAAAGACTCGATAAAAAAAACGGCACGGTTTCTGGTAATGCAAATACAACAACAGCAACTCAAGGAACAAACACAACAGAAACAGTTGCTCCAAAAGCAGACACATCTGCAGCAGATTTAGCAAAAGAACAAGCAAAAATTGAACGTGAAGCCAAAAAAGCAGCTCAACAAGCCGAATTTGAAGCAAGGAAAAAAGCATTAGAAGATAAAAGATTAAAAACATTGGCCGACAGAGAAGCAGCAAGAAAAGCTAAACTAGAAGCTAATCCACCTAAAAATTAAATATTAATAATTAAACTAAATCAATAAATACCTTTAAAACTTAAAATGATGAAAAATTTGAAATCTTTATTAGCAGCAGCAATATTCATTTTTGGAGCAAGCCAAACAATATCTGCTCAAGCAAAAGTTGCACACGTTGACACTAACGAGATTATGTCGAAAATGCCTGCGATGTTAGACGCGCAAAAACAATTGCAAACAATTGGTAAAAGTTACGAAGACGCATTTAAAACAATGACTACAGAATACCAGACTAAATTGGCACTTTACGATAAAGAATCTGCAACAGCAGGTGAAAAAGTAAACGAAGAAAGAGCTAAAGAAGTTCAGGATATGCAGAAAAGAATCACTGATTACAGAGACAATGCTCAAAAAGAATTGCAAACTAAAGAAGGTGATTTAACTAAACCAATCTTCGAAAAAGTAAAAGCATCTATCAAGAAAGTAGCCAAATTAAAAGGTTACGCTTATGTTATGAACGCAGAAGGTTTACTTGTAGCTGATGGTCCAGACTTGACTGATGACATCAAAAAAGACTTAGGTTTCTTTGCAGTTGCAACTCCAGCACCAGCGAAAACAAAATAATTAAAAATTATTTCAATATAAATGTCCAATCTAAAATTTTAGATTGGACATTTTTTTTATATTTGTTAAATGGTTAATAATAATCCAATTGGACTTTTTGATTCAGGTATTGGTGGCACATCGATTTGGTCGGCAATTCATAGTTTACTGCCAAACGAAAATTCTATTTATTTGGCTGATAGTATAAACGCACCTTACGGACAGAAATCAAAAGATGAGATTATCTATCTAAGCGAAAAAAACACCAAGCTGTTACTCGATTTAAATTGCAAAATTATTGTGGTTGCCTGTAACACAGCGACAACCAATGCCATAAAAGAATTAAGAGCAAAATACGATGTTCCGTTTATTGGAATTGAACCTGCAATTAAACCAGCTGCAATTGATTCGAAAACACAAACAATAGGCATTTTAGCAACCGCTGGAACCTTGAATAGTGAATTGTTTAATAAAAATTTAGAACAATTTCATGAAACTAAAATCATTGAACAAATCGGGCATAATTTGGTCAATTTAATCGAAGACGGAAATATAAATTCACCAGAAACTTTTAAATTATTGCAACAATATTTAAAACCTATGATTGATAAAAATATTGATTATTTGGTATTAGGTTGCAGTCATTATCCTTATTTGACTCCTCAAATCAAGAAAATTCTACCAAACCATATTCAAATTATTGATTCTGGACAAGCAGTTGCTTTACAAACAAAAAATGTTTTAAGCAACAATATTGGATTTTCATCAAATGAGAATATATCGAATAATATTTTTTATTCGAATTCAAATATTTCGGTTCTTGATGAAATTTTAGAAAATAAATATAAAGTTGAATATAAAGATTTTTAATTCTTTGGTTTTTCAAAGTTTAATTTCTTTCTAATAAAATAAAAAAATCTGATAATCTAATTTCTAAATACTTACAAATTTCTGACAAAGTTGAAATTGTAATGTTTTGTTTGCCTTGTTCAATCCTTGCCAAATGTATTCCTGTATCAAAGTAAAAAACTTCCAGAGTTATTTTCTTGGATTTCCTTAATTGCTTAATCAAAAAAACTATTTTTTCAATAAGATCGGTATTTAAAACCTGTTTTGGCATTTTGCTAAATTGAAAATACCAATCGTAAAAAATAATTACAAATAAGTCATTATTAACAATATTTATATTATTTTTGAAAAGTCAAAACTGACATTAATCTTACTCCTCACTTATTTATGAAAAAAATAACTACATTTACATTGTTGCTAATAATTAGTTTGACTTTTGGACAAAAATCTAATTTAACACCTCAACAAGTAGAAAATGAAATCCAAATTTTCACTAAAAGTCAAATGAAAAATTTCTTATTGGATAAAGAATTTGAAAATGTAAACATTTCTTCTATGAAAAAAGAAGCTCTTGAACATAAAACAGTTTTAAGTCAAAAACAAATTGATGTTGCAATTCTTAATTTGAAGAAATTTAAATTGAGAGAATTATTTTTTAAAAAAAATCCAGCAAAAAAATCCAGTCCATTGACGATTAAAAAATCCAGTCGAGGAGTTAACCAGTTGTGTGGCGATGGTGATTTCGAAAATGGCTTGCCGACAGTTAATCCATATGTTTTTAGAAGTGGTATATTACCGCAATATGCAAGTATTGCAAATTTTGATACATCTGGAAACAACATTCCTTTAATTACAGCACCAATTGGTCTAGATAATTTTAATAGTTGGGCAACATTAGTTTCACCAGGTAATGATCCAAGTATATCAAATTTAGCTAGGGTTAATAACGGAAATCGTGCAATTAAAATTAATCAATCAAATAATAACACAGGTCCACAAACAGAAATTACAACAATGTCTCGAGATTTTGTTGTGAACCAAGATTTTATAGATTTTAAATATGCAATCGGTTTGCAGAATGGCGGACATGTTCCTGTTGAACAAACTTTTTTTTCAATTAGATTGTATAATTTGAATGCCGATGATCCAAATCAGGTTGTGAGTACAATAAATGTAATTGCACAACCAAATGACTGTTTGTTGACCTTAGGCACAGATAATATTTATAAAACTGGTTGGCGTTGTGCAAGAATCAATACTTCAAATTTAATAAATGAACTTGTGCGGATTGAATTTGTTATTTCAGATTGTTCGTTAGGAGGACATTTTGGTACTGTTTATATTGATGACATTTGTAATTCAAACTGCACGACACCTGCATTTGGAAGTATAGGACTTGATTATAAAGATGTTGCAATTTGTCCAACTACAACTCAAACTGTTTGTGGTACTTATCAATTGCCAATACAAGGACAAAATACAGGAATAGTTTTAAATGTTTTACAAGATGGTGCTATTGTTGGTTCAATGTCAGCGCCAACAACCATAACAGCCAATACATTTTGTTTTAATGTTCCTGTTAGTTTATTTGGATCTAACCCAGTTGGTGATTTCGAGTATCAAGTCGTCGGAAGTTTCATAAGGACCTGTACACAAAATTTTCAGCTAGACCCAATAACTGTTACATCAGTATATCCAATTTTTGCCGATGTCCTTTTTTGGCCCGTTAAAGCGGTTAATGATACTTTAAATGTAAGTAATTGTTCAACTATTAATACTATCAATATTTTAGCAAATGATATTAATGTAGATTGTCCGTTTACTGCAACAATTAGTAATGTAACTATTACACAATTAACAACCAATCCAAACATTGTTTTGGACACAACTACAGGAATTGCAAGCCTTGTTGCAACTGCACCTATTGGTAGTTATTCCATAAATTACAAAATAACCAGTATATCAGACCCAAGTTTACCAACTAGCAGTGCTACAATAACAATTAACAAAACATTTAGCCCAATTGACCCTGTAGATGACAATTATACTACAACCACAACAGAAAAACCTTGTACAGATATTGTTTTCACTAAACATTTACTAAATGATAAATTATGTAATCTTGCAGTCAGCATAAACCTTATAGATGTTAAAATAATTTCATTAAATTTAGCAACAAATTCAACGCCAATTCCAATAATTAATATAACTGTGGATGTTTTAACTGGCAAAATTACTATTCCTGCAAGTTTAAATTTAGCAGCAGGTTCGTATGTTTTGACTTATGAAATATGTCAAAAATCTTTACCAACCAATTGCAAAGCCGCTAAGATTTTGTTTAAAGTTGGGGCTTCAACAATTACTTTGGCAGCAGATAACTTTAATGCCGCGCCAATAAATAATGCAATTGGCGGAACAACCGCAAGCGTTTTGAGTAATGACAATTATAATGCTGCAGCAATAACTGCAACCTCAGGACTAACAATTTCGTTAGTGCAACCCGTGCCAATAAATGCTTCTGGGTGGATAACCAATGCAACTATTAGCAATGCAGGTGTAGTCACAGTACCAGCAAATACTGCACCAGGCTTTTACACTTTAACTTACAAAGTTGAAAATTGTTTGGGTTTTAAAACGAGTACGGTTAAGGTTTTTGTATCTTCACCAATAGCAAATACCACAGGAATACGAGCTAACAATTTTGTGGAGAAAATTGAATTTCAAACTGATGGTAAAATTATTATTACTGGTCCTTTTTCTCAATATAATAATCAAGATGCTTATCATATTGCAAGATTAAATACAGATTTAACTTTAGACACATCTTTCGTTGGACAATCAAATTTGATTGGTTACAACTATCCACCTCACGATATTAAAGTACAAACTGACAATAAAATTATCTTAATTCAACGTCCCGATTATTCTGGTAATAATAAAATAATGCGATTAAATGCAAATGGAAGTTTGGATACCTCATTTAATTCTGGTGGTTCGGGTTATTCAAATACTTTAAACATCGATGGTGTAGGTCGTTGTGCAATTCAAAACGATGGTAAAATTTTAATTGGAACATCAGCTTCTACAATTAGTTACGACAGATATAATGGAATTCCAGTGAAAAATATTTTTCGACTTAATCAAAATGGAACATTAGACACAACGTTTAATACATCTTTTTCTAGTTTGGTGAATACAAGTGCATCTTTGACGCAACAACGACCTGTCCGAACATTAGCAATACAACCTGACGGCAAAATATTAGTAAGTTGTATAATATCATCGTCATTAGATGCCGTAGTTGGCAGGCAAACTTCTCTCTTTAGATTATTACCTAACGGTTCTACAGATTCTTCATTTGCTTTTGGAACAATAAACAATGTATATGTTCCTGGTGAAAATAACAATTACATAAATGATATTGAAGTTTTACCCTTAGATGGGTCAATTGTAGTTTCTGGTGTTTTTTCTAGTTACAACGGCATTCCCAAAAAAAACATTTTCAAACTTAATTCAAATGGAAGTCCATTTACGAATTTTCTAGCTAACACCGTTGGTTCTGATAGAGGAATTCTAGACGTTTTGCAAGAACAATTGACAACAAATTTATATTTAGGGGGCGATTTTACTACATATAACAATCAGCCTGTTAATAGGATAATTAAAACAAAAAATAATGGAAACCCTGACAATGTCTTGCCATCTTTCAATTCAGGTATTCCAATGACTGGCTATCCGTGGCAGGGACCTGATGCACCAAATAACCCTTTTTGGAATGCTACTAGGAGCATAGTATTTTCTTTAAAACAACAAGGAGATGGTAAAATTGTTATTGCTGGTCGATTTGATTTTTACAATGGGGTTTATGCAGGCAATATTACAAGAATAAATCCAAGCATTGCAGGCAATCAATCAAGAGGTAGCACACAATTTAACGATGAAGAAAATGACATCAATTTTAACCAAGAAAACATTAAGGTATATCCTAACCCAAGTACTGGAATTTTTAATTTTGATTTTTCCAATACATTACAAGATTATAGCACAATAACTGTTTATAATTTACTGGGCGAAATGGTTTATAAAAACGACTTGATTACTAAAACAGATAATTCGTTTGACCTATCATTTTTAAATAGTGGTTATTATATTGCAAGAATTAGCAACGACAATACCAGTATTCAACTAAAAATAATAAAAAAATAAATATAAAATTAGTGTTGAAGCAAAGTTATAATCATTTTAAAGCTTATAATAATGAAAATAAAAATTTTAATCATTTCGTTTTTAATTAAATCAATTTCATTTGGTCAAGCTGGTGCTCTTGATACCTCTTTCAACAATTTTGGTTTTAAACTAATAAGTACCTATGAAACAAATGGTAATACTTTTTCTAATGTAAAATCAATTTTACAACCTGACGGTAAAATACTTTTAGCAGGTATATCATTTGATAATAACGTTAGTAATTATTGTGTTTTAAGACTCAATCAAGACGGTGGCAATGACGCAACTTTTGGTATAAACGGTTATTTTTATTTAGTAGGTAATTCGCCTAATACATTATGTGACTTAGCTATCCAATCGGATGGTAAGATTGTTCTAGTAAATAGCTATGTTCCAGTAGCTACTTCGCAAAATTATATGATGGCAATACGAATAAATACAAATGGCTCGATTGATAATAGCTTTGGGACAAATGGATATAAGATTATTGATACAATAATTGGTACAGCTACAACTGTTAAAATTCAAAATGATGGTAAAATATTAATTGGAGGTACTACAGTTGAGATTAACAATAATAATTTTGGTGTTTATAGACTAATGCCTAACGGAAGTATAGATACATCATTCGGTTTTAACGGCTTAACTGCCAAAATAAATGGTAATATTGGTTTAGGTAGTGTTATTTACGCTATGGATATTTTGCCTGATGGTAAAATAATATGTTCGGGTGGGTTTTATGAAATAAACAATACATTCGATAATTTTTGCACCGTTAAATACAATAGTAACGGAACTATTGATACCACTTTTGGCAATAACGGTATGGTTTTGACAGCTGTTGATACAGGTGGCGATGTTATTAATACTCAAATTATTCAACCTGATGGCAAAATACTTTTATCAGGTTATGCGAGCGATGGAGTTCATTATTATTTGCCATTAATGAGATTAAATCCAAATGGTTCTATTGATACTACTTTTGGTATAAATGGGCTAGTTAGTCAAGACATAACTGATGCTCCATACCCGACTTGTCAAAGCATAGTTTTGCAACCAGATGGTAAAATAGTTGCAGTTGGCAATAGTGCAAAAAGTTTTATTTCACGCTTTAACAGTGACGGCAGTTTAGATACAACTTTTAATAATACTGGCTATAATGTTTGCGATTTCAATCCTGACCAAAATAATGATGTTGGGAAATTTGACTCAGTATTTTTTTTACAAAATGGTAAAATATTAGCTACCGGTCAAACATATTATGATAATGGATTTCTCGGTTTAATATATACAACAGTCGCTCGATTTGAATCAGGAATAAACCTATCTAACGAATTATTCAATAAAAACAATATAACAGTTTATCCAAACCCAACTAACAATAAATCTTTTTTTGACAACAGCCAAAGTAAATTTAATAATTTAGAGATTTCTAATTATTTAGGGCAACTAGTTGGCACTCAGAAATTGACTTTAAATATTAACGAAGCTATCGATTTATCAAGTTTCGAAACAGGTTTTTATATTGTAAAAATGTCCAATGAAAACAAAAGTGTTTCAGTAAAGGTAATTAAAGAGTAATATTCTGGGAGAAATTGTACACAAACAAGCTATTAATTCAAGACAGGAAAATGAAATTGACTTGACAAGTGTTACTAATGGTTATTATTTTGCTAAGATTTCTAATGAGGCAACAAGTGAGGTAATAAAACTAATTAAAAATTAAAATTTTATGAAAAAAAATAAATTTTATTTATTGGTTTTTAGCTTTTTTTTATCGAGTAATTTTATTAGCAGCCAGCAAGCAGGGACTTTGGACTTGACATTTAACAATGGCAAAGGCTATAAATTTTTTAACACAAGAGTTGGATTGTACGGACAATTCATTAGCAGTTGTGCTCTGTTGCAAGCAGATGGCAAAATAATCATTGGTGGTTCGTATTACGTTGATATAGGTTCTGATATTTATGCCGCTAAGCAATCAGTAATGCGCTTAAATGCGGATGCAACATTAGACTTGACTTTCGGAACAAACGGTTTTAGTATTATCTATAATCCTGTAATTGTTAACCCAAGTGATCATCGTGGTAATCCAGATTCAGTGCATTATATGACATTGCAACCCGATGGTAAAATATTATTAGTAAACAATACCAATTCCAATACTCCAACAATAATTGCTGCCCGTTTAAATAACAATGGCAGTCTCGATGCTAGTTTCGGTGTGAATGGCATTGCTGCAATAGACACTGGATTTGAAAGTAATGCTGCAATGTCGGTTAAAGTATTGCCCGATAATAAAATTTTAATTGGCGGTGGCTATGGGCAAATAGCTACTGGGCAAGAAGCCAGATTGTTAAGATTGTTACCCAATGGTACTTTAGACACTACTTTTGGCATTAATGGTGTTACACCAGCTGTTAACGGCAATGGTACATTGGCTTACCAAAGTGCGATCAAAGTAATTGGGTTTCAAAATGATGGTAAAATAGTTTGTTCAGGCGATTTTAATTCAGTAAATAATTCAAATAATAATTTTTTTACGGTCAGATACAACCCAAATGGCACTTTAGATACAACTTTTGGAATCAATGGTTTGGCACAAACTGTAACCACACAAGGATATGACTGGGCAAATAGTCAATTGATTCAACCTGATGGTAAAATATTGACCATTGGTCAAGGAGAGGGGATAACACTTGTACGACTAAATATTGATGGTAGTTTGGACAACGCATTTAACCCTAATGCAATCGTACCAGGAATAGTTAACAACACGTTTGATGGCTTTAATACACCTAGAGGCTTCTCATTGTTACTGCAACCTGATGGCAAAATAGTAGTAGTTGGTTCAGGGCTTGGTTCAACAATCGGAAGACTTAATCCAGACGGATCACTTGACACGACATTTAATGATATTGGTTATAACAAATCAAGTTATACCGAAGTAAGTAATATAGGGGATGTTTACCATACTATCTTACAACTGCCCGATGGCATGTTTTTGGTTGTTGGTGAAACTTATTTTGTGGAAGGTGTATCAAGTTTTGTATATACAACAATAACCCGCTACAATTCAGGGCTCAATCTATCTAACGAAACATTCAATAAAAATAAAATTATAGTTTTCCCCAACCCAACAAACAATAAATCTTTTTTTGATAACAGCCAAAGTCAATTTAATAATCTAGAGATTTATAATTATTTAGGGCAACTACTTGGCAATAAAAAAATGCAATTTTCAAACAATCAAGAAATTGATTTATCTAAGTTTTCTAGTGGAATTTATGTTTTAAAAATGTCTAATGAAAACAAAAGTGTTTCAGTAAAAGTTGTAAAAGAGTAATTTATTAATTCTTTAAAACTTCTATTGTCTTTGGTAAAATACGTTCTACAAATTTAGCGTAAGCTATTTGCGAAGGATGCAAATCGTCAACTGCAACTAAATTGGGTTGAACTAAACCTTGTTGGGTAATATCGGTTATGTTTACAAATTGAATGTTGTTTTCAAAGCAATAATTCTTTGCAAATGCATTGTATTTTGCAACTCCTAAAGAAATATTTTCGGCACCACGACCAAATGGTGTATAGGCATAATCAGGAATCGATACCACAATAACATTCGATTTGTCGCCTTTAGCAAATGATATTGCTTTGGTTACAAGCTCTGGAAATTCTGTTTCATAAACAGAAAATGGTCTGTTTTGATATTGGTTATTAACGCCAATTAATAATGTTACCAAATCGAAGTCGTTTTTAGGTTTTAATTGATCAATAGCAGTTTTAAGATTTGTTGTTGTCCAACCTGTTCTCGCAATAATCTGTAAATCAAAACTATCTTGATAAAACCTGTTTTCTAATTCGGTCTTTAACTGCTCTGGAAATCTGCAATCAATACAGACACTTTCTCCGATAGTATAGCTATCGCCAAGAGCTAAATATTTATTATTTTTAAGATTTTGATCTCGAACAATAACTTCTTTTTCTGGGCTACATCCAAAAATCAACAATAAAAAAATCAATTTTACAAAATTTTTCATTTTAAAAAGCATTTATAATTATAAAGATTTGTAATCTGCAAGATTTGCCTCGTTTTCTACATATTCTTTTTTTACTTGCAAAGTGCCATCGTCTTTGGTGTCAATAAACCATTTTATTAATGCGATTTTGCCTTCGCAAATTTCAATTCCTGAGATACTTCTTGGATGAACACAACTTCCATCATTGAAATAATTGAGTTCGTTGGCCAATGGTTTCGGAAAATGCGGTCGGTGCGTGTGTCCAATAATTGTAATTAAATTTCCGTTGTCGGCAATCCATTTTTTGATTCTGCGTTCGACTTTTATTAATTCGGTGTAGTTTTTGGCCGGACTTGTTGGGTCTTTTATACCCCAAATTTGCAATGGTTTCCATAGTACTCGAACAAAAAACCTGTTGAATTTCCAACCTGCATAATTCATAAAATCGGCTTGATGACCGTGAGTCAAAAACACTTGTTGTTTCGTTTTTGAATTTTCAAGTACAATAGCTTCGTGATATTGCAAGTTTGGCATTAACGGTAACTTCTTGCCTTCTTTGATATCGAAATATTCAGAATAATTTTTTTTAACCGTTAATGGTTTTCGATAAACCATATCATGATTGCCATAAATCATATGCAAACGGTTCACATCGAAGAATTTTTTTATCAATAAAAAAATACTTTTATTAGCTTCGAAAATATCTTTAAAAAATAAATTTTCCCAAAGTTCATCGCCATCGCCAAGTTCGATATAGGTAAAATCATTTTCGAAATAATGTTTCAATGCGTGTTGATAAATGTTTCGATTGTTGGCAAAATCATCGGCAAAACTTGCATCGCCACGGTGACAATCGCTAAACAAAATGAATTTAGAATTGTCGTCGAAAGATATTTTTTTGGCTTGGTTGAAAGCTCTGGTTAATCGGTCTTGTGAACTAAACATTGATTTTTATATTTGAATCAAAAATAGGTTATATTTTTAGAATTATCAAATTCAAGATTTGTCAACTTTTGGAAAGTTGACAAATCAAAACCTACAAATTTTACATATCTAGGTTTTGTAGCCCAGATTGAAATGGAAAGCAAAACGCTGTGAAAAACTTATTTTTCTTGACAAAAAACAACGACCAACGGAAGTTCGTTTTTTGTCTTAGAAAAATGTTTTTCACAGCGTTTTCTTGAAATGAAAAGCTGGATTAGCTTCTAATTATTAAGATTGAAATGCTGGAATTCCAGTAATATCTGCTCCTGTTATCAATAAATGTATGTCGTGTGTGCCTTCGTAAGTCAAAACCGATTCGAGATTCATCATATGTCGCATTATTGAATATTCTCCAGTTATTCCCATTCCGCCCAGAATTTGTCTTGCTTCGCGAGCAATATGTACAGCCATATCAACATTATTTCTTTTTGCCATAGAGATTTGCGCAGTTGTTGCACGACCTTCGTTTTTCAAAACACCTAAACGCCACGTTAGCAATTGCGCTTTGGTAATTTCTGTAATCATTTCGGCTAATTTTTTTTGTTGCAATTGAGTTGCTGCAATTGGTTTTCCGAATTGAATTCTTTCTTTGGCGTAACGCAATGCAGTATCGTAACAATCCATTGCTGCTCCGATTGCGCCCCAAGCTATTCCGTAACGTGCTGAATCTAAACAACCTAATGGTGCTCCTAATCCAGATTTGTTAGGTAATATATTGGCTTTTGGAACTTTGACGTTATTAAATACCAATTCGCCCGTTGATGAAGCTCTCAATGACCATTTGTTGTGGGTTTCTGGAGTTGTAAAACCTTCCATGCCACGTTCGACGATTAAACCGTGAATTCTACCTTCTTCATTTTTCGCCCAAACAACTGCAATGTCTGCAAATGGTGCGTTTGATATCCACATTTTGGCTCCGTTTAGCAAGTAATGGTCGCCTTTGTCTTTGAAATTGGTTGTCATTCCGCCAGGATTTGATCCGTGGTCTGGCTCGGTCAATCCGAAACATCCCATCATTTCTCCTGTGGCCAGTTTTGGTAAAAATCGCAAACGTTGTTCTTCGTTTCCGTATTTCCAAATTGGGTACATAACCAACGATGATTGCACCGATGATGTAGAACGAACGCCAGAATCACCACGTTCGATTTCTTGCATAATCAATCCATAAGATATTTGGTCTAGTCCTGCACCGCCATATTCTTCAGGAATATATGGTCCAAAACCGCCAATATCTGCCAAACCTTTCAGGATTTGTTTTGGAAATTCGGCTTTTTGAGCATATTCTTCAATGATTGGCGAAACTTCTTTTTTGACCCAAGCACGAGCAGAATCTCGAACTAATTTGTGTTCTTCGGTCAATAAATCGTCGAGCAAGTAGTAATCTGGAGCTTGAAATAAATCTGGTCTCATATATTTTAATATGTTGAATGTTGTATATTTGTTTACGAAATCGTTTGCAAAGTTAATTAAAGTAATTTAACATTACAATCAACAAATGTTATAATTTTCTTTAGGAGCTTTTTCCAGCTGACATTCCAAATTTTTAAAATTGAAAAACGTTTTTTTAAGTCAAAAAACGAACTTCTCTCGACTATTCGGGAGTCGTTGTTTTTGTCAAGAAAAAATAGATTTCAATTCTAAAAGATTTTCCACTCTCCCGAAACTTCGCTACTGAGCTAAAAATCAAAATGTTTAATGAAAACCATTTACATTTCAAATAATTTTTTTTCAATCAAACTGAAATTTTCTTTGTCAAATTCTTGAATTTTTTTATCGTTTACAACAAATATCGATTTACAATTGGCATATAAAATTTCCAAAATATGCGAAGAAATTATTACAATTGAAGTTTTAGATTTATCTCGCAAAAAATTCATTAAAACATAATTCGATTCTAAATCTAATCCGTTAAACGGTTCGTCGAGAATATAAATTTGATATTCGTTTTGAAAAATGGCGTTCAAATAGGTTTTCTTTTTCATTCCTGTCGAAAAACTTTTTATCAATTGATTTTGTGGAACTTCGAACAATAAATTAAAATCTAAATTTTTACAATTGGTCAATTCTCGATAAAAATCATAAAATTCGTTGGCTGTTAATTCATCGTATAAATCTGGATCGGTTGGGCACCAAGCAATTTGATTTAGAATTAATTTTTCTAAATTGAGTTCGATTTTACCATCAAAATTGGTTAAGCCTAAAATACATTTAAACAAAGTTGTTTTTCCTTGCCCATTTTTACCTACTAAGCCATAGATTCCATTTTCTAGAATTTCTAAATCAATATTTTCTAGAATAATTTTCGAGCCAAAACTTTTTTCTGAGATTTGTATGTTAAGCATTTTGAATAATTTTTAAGTTTTTGATGGCTTTGAAATACAATATAGGAATAAAAAGTAACGGAAAACCATACATTAAATTACCTAAAAAAAATAAAAAAGCAATATTATGAACAATGATTCTATCGAAAAAAACATACTTGAAAAGCAAATTCACAATTGGAAAAAGCAATAATAATGGTATAAATACAATTTTATCATATTCTTGCAAAACAGCAAAAATAATCGCTATTGGAATCAAAACAAAAATCGAATTATAGCAAATAGTTTTAATTTGTTGCCACAAATAATCTTTGCCAATAAACGAGCTCGCTTTTATGAAATGCATTTTTTCTCGTTCGTTAGACGGAATGCACAATGCCAAACCTAAAAATAACAAAACTGCATATTGCAAATTCGGATTTTGATATTTCGAACCTATATAAATTAAAAATCCAAGAGCTGGAATCAGAAAAAACAATTTGTATTTTCTGAATGATATTGTCCAAAAAACATCGAACATTTTAAAAGGATATTTAATTGTCTTTATACTTGATTTAGTTATGAAAGTTATTGTGAAAATAGAAAATAAATAACCTAAAATTAAAATCCATTTTTTATTAATTAGCAGTAAAATCAAAATTGGAAAACTCAAAATTACATATTCTAAAAATAAAATAAATCGATAGTTTTTATTTAATCTCAATAATTCAATATCTTTTCTGTCTATCTGAATTGCTACTATTTGAAAAATTAAAAGACATAAATAAACTATTTTTTTGCTATAATTTATTTGAAAAAAATAAGACAAAACCGCAATTGCTAAAACCAATAATATGCCAGCAAAAAAGTCATCTTTTGCAAAAATTTTCCTGAATCGAATGATTATTAAATATTTTAAAAGTTGCAGCATTTATCGAATAAAAAATAAATCATCTAATGTTAAAGAATTTTGAACTACTGAATGTCTGTACATATTATCGACCAATCCAAACGTTGTTATCATTGATAAAAAAATAGTTTTTCGAGTTCTGGTATTTAATTGAAATGCCCCAATTTTATTACGCAATTTCATATCATATTCTTTGGTAATTTCGAATTGATTGACCGAGAACTTTATTTCGAATAAATTAATAACTCGGTCTTTTCTGTCAATTATTAAGTCAATTTGTGCACCATTTCCTTCTAGATCTGCTGGTTTTTGCCAAGAACTTGTTTCGCTATAAATTCCATCGATTCCTAAACTTTTTTTGATATTTAGCGTATGATCCCAACAAACTTGCTCAAAAGTCAATCCTGCCCAAACATTAGTTGCGCTATTATTCAATCGCTTTGTCCAAGTTCCTTTTTCGAATTTGCCAGCATTCTCAATGAATTTGTAATAAAAAAGGGTATAATAATCTGCAATTACATAAACTCTTTTCATTTTGTTGACACCAATTGGTGTATATGATTTTAAGAAACCGCTTTCTTCAAGTTCGTTTAATTTGATACTAAAATCGCCGTTAGAAACTGTTTTCATTGCCAATATAAGATTTTCTCGAGTGGCACGATTGCCCAGTTCATGAACTGTTCGAAGTAATTTTTCGTGCTTTTCAGAATTGTTAAACAACGACGAAAATATAAATTGAAACTCGTTTCGTAAAAGTCCAGTATTGCTAAAACACATTTCTTCGATATTTTGCGTTGCGGTCAGTCCTTTTTTTATTTGCTCTAGATAATATGGAATGCCGCCCATAACCATATATAAATTTAAAACTTGATAACGATCTAGGTTAATATTTTTAGATTGCAAAAACATTTCGGTTTCTTGTAAAGTAAATGGTTCAATTTTAAATCGGTGCGTCACTCGATTGTACAATCCGCCTTTGTTTCTAATCAATTCGTTAATCATCCACGATGCTGCCGAACCGCAAACAAACAATTTCAAATCTTTTTGGTCACTTGCCCAACTGTTCCAAAAAAAATCTAAACCAGTCATAAAATCTGATTTTTTAGTGTCGAACCAAGGCAATTCGTCTATAAAAATGACTTTTTTGCCTTTTACTTTAGAAAGTTCGGTTTTTAAAATCACAAATGCTTGAAACCAATTTGGCGGCGGCGCATAACTTGTTTGGAATGATTCGTTGAGAAAAACTGTAAAACTAACCAATTGCATTTCTGTAGTGCTGTTGGCTAATCCTGTTGCAAAAAAAGTGAAATTGTTATTGAAATATTCTTTAATTAAATAGGTTTTTCCTACGCGCCTTCTTCCATAAACAGCAATAAACGCTGATTTTTTATCATCGATAATTTCTTTGATTCTTTGTCTTTCTGGCAAACGACCTATTATTGGCATCACTAAATCTTTTGCCAAATATACTACTTATTTCATTTTTTGGCAAATAATAATATTATTTTTTAGCCAAATTTTAATATTTTTATATATTTTGGCTGATTATATACTAATTTTTTAGCCAAAAATTAATTTTTTTATAGTTTTTGGCAGTTAATGAAAGGTAATTTTATCAATGAATATGATGGTTTTCTATTTTTATGGCTAGTTTTTAATGTAGAAATATTTTTAAAAAAAATTAAAAATATTTATCCTTACTATTTGTCATTTCGACGATAGGAGAAATCACATTAGTTGCTCAAGTTATGCGATTTGCTTCGCCAGTTGCACTTTCAGGCTCGAGTCTCCTATCGTCGAAATGACAAAAAACATAGAATAAAACCCGCTAATTCAACTTAAAATTAACCTGTAATTGTTCTAAATCGTTCAATAATTCATTCGATATTTTAATTTTCAATTTGCGACTTTGCATCCACAATCGTGTGATAACTTTGGTTTCTTCGACTGCTGTTTCAATAATTGGCTCGGCAATAATTGGTTCGTCATCTTCAGAGATTTCTTCGGTAAAAACAATTTCATCATCATTTTCATTCAAATCAGATTCAAATAAAACGGGTTCGATAATTTTTTCTTCGATTTTGATTGCTTCTTGAATTGGCTTTTCGATTATGACTTTTTCTAATTCTAAAACATCAAATGTTACCAGATTATCGCCTTTATTTTCTTGAAAAACTTTGCTTAAATTTTCAATAAATATTGGATTCAAATCTTTTACATCTAATAAAATATTAATTTTCTTGGCGAAATTCTCAAAAACATCTTGCAACATTTTAAATTCTGTAAATGTCAATCTAGGTTCAGATTTTTTGCCAGTTTCTCTATCAATCCAACCTTCTTTTACCAAAACTTTCATATAAGTGAAACTATTCGGTATCAAATAATGACGATTTTTCATATATTCTTCGCCAAAAATCTTGAATTCGTGACTTTCGTCGTAACCTTCTAGATTAAAAATCGCCCAACCTTTTCCGTTTTTAGCAATTCGATGTTGAATATTGGTAATAATACCTCCAAAAACCAAATTTTTATTCAAATGTTGGTTCAAATCTTTCAGCGATTCAAGTTTTGAATTACAAAAATATTTCATTTCGAATTTAAAATCGTCCAATGGATGACCAGAAATATATATTCCGACAACTTCTTTTTCTTTGGCTAATTTTTCCATTGTTGACCAATCTTCGCAAGTCGGAATAACGGGTTCGGCAATTTGAATATCGCTACTTTCGCCAAATAAACTTACTTGCGCCGAGTTTTCGTTCTCTTGAAATTTCGATGCAAAACGGATTGCTTTTTCATAAAAAGTCACGCCATCGCCATCAGTATGAAAATATTGTGCACGAGTTGTATTGGCAAATGAGTCAAATCCGCCAGCGAGAATTAGGTTTTCGATGGCTTTTTTATTCGCTGAACGCAAATCTATTCGCTTGGTTAAATCAAAAATCGATTTGTATTTTCCGTCTTTTCGATTTTCGACAATTGTATTTACTGCGCCCATTCCAACGCCTTTTACAGCACCAATTCCAAATCGAACTGCATAATCATCATTTACAGTAAATTTATAAAAACTTTCGTTGACATCTGGACCTAAAACTTTCAATCCCATTCGTTTGCATTCTTCCATAAAAAATGAAACTTGCTTGATGTCGCTCATATTATTACTCAAAACTGCAGCCATATATTCTGCTGGATAATTGGCTTTCAAATAAGCGGTTTGATAAGCAATCCAAGCATAACAAGTAGAGTGTGATTTGTTAAATGCATATTCTGCAAATGCTTCCCAGTCTTTCCAAATTTTTTCGAGTTTGTCTTCGGCGTGACCGTTTTCCATTGCTTGCCTAATGAATTTAGGTTTCATTTTTGCCAAAACATCAATCAACTTTTTCCCCATTGCTTTACGCAAAACGTCGGCATCACCTTTAGAAAAGTTGGCTAATTTTTGTGACAAAAGCATTACTTGTTCTTGGTAAACCGTAATTCCATAAGTGTCTTTTAATAAATCTTCGCAGGCTTCAAGGTCATATTCTATGGGTTCTTCGCCGTTTTTTCTACGAACAAAACTCGGAATATAAGCAATTGGTCCAGGTCGATACAACGCATTCATTGCAATCAAATCTGGAAAAACTGTTGGTTTTAATTCTCGCAAATATTTCTGCATACCGGGACTTTCATACTGAAAAATCCCTACGGTTTCGCCACGCTGAAAAAGTTCGTAAGTTTTTAAATCATCTAATGGAAAATTATCAGGATCAATAACTTCGCCAGTTCGATATTTTATTAATTTGACTGTATCTTTTATTAATGTTAGGGTTTTTAAACCCAAGAAATCCATTTTCAATAAACCAGCACTTTCTACAACCGAGTTATCGAATTGTGTACAATATAAATCTGAATCTTTGGCGGTTGCAATAGGTACAAAATTGGTAATATCGCTTGGCGTAATAATTACACCGCAAGCGTGAATTCCTGTATTTCGGAGATTTCCTTCAAGAATTTGCGCTTGCTGAATCGTTTCTCCACCCAAATCTTCTGATTTTGATAATCCGACTAATTCCTTAATGCGCTCAAAATCTTCAGGTCGTAAAACTTTCTTGAAATTAACTTCATCATCATTCAAAAAACGTGCTAAACTCCATTTAGAAGGAATCAATCCTGGAATTAATTTTGCAATTTTATCGGCTTCGAATAAAGGTAAATCTAAAACTCTAGCTGTATCACGAATCGCTGATTTTGCTGCCATTGTTCCATAAGTGACAATCTGAGCAACCTGATTTTTTCCATATTTATCAATGACATATTGCATTACTTTTCCACGACCTTCATCATCAAAATCGATATCGATATCGGGTAATGAAACTCGGTCAGGATTTAAAAATCTTTCGAAAAGCAAGTTGTATAAAAGCGGATCAATATTGGTAATTCCCAAACAATACGCAACAACCGATCCAGCCGCCGAACCACGACCAGGACCAACAGAAACATCCATTGATCTAGCGGCAGCAATTAAATCTTGAACAATTAGAAAATAACCAGGATAACCAGAATTGGATATTGTAAGCAATTCAAAATCAATTCGTTCCTTAATTTCTGGTGTAATTTCTTTATAGCGCTTGTTCGCACCTATGTAAGATAAATGTTTCAGATAAGCATTTTCGCCACGAACACCATTATCTTGTTCGTCTTCGGGTTCGAGAAAATCATCTGGAATTTCGAACTTCGGCAATAACACTTCACGAGCCAAATTATAGATTTCGATTTTATCGACAATTTCGGATAAATTAGAAATGGCTTCGGGCAAATCGTTGAATAATTTTTTCATTTCGTCGCCAGTCTT
>JAYVBR010000036.1:0-2002 GCA_043750395.1 Bacteroidota bacterium
GCTTTACTTTTTTATAATAAAGGTCTTATTTTTGCCGAAAATTCTAATCGTGAAGATATTTCTAATACAATTTTTATAAATATTGGTAATATATATGGGAAAAAAGAAAATTATGATTTTGAAAAATCAACCAATTATTATTTTAAAGCATTAGAAATCGCCAATAGAATAAACGATTTTGATTCTCAATTCATAATAAATATGAATCTTGCTTGGATATATTTTGACGAAAAAAGGTTCGATAACGGTGCAACACATTTAGATTATATAAATAAAAATTTCGAAAAATTTAATGATGAAAGTTTCTTTATAACTTTATATATGCTCAATGGCATGTATTTTTCTAGTAAAAATCAGAATGAAAAAGCCAATGACTTTTTTTTAAAGGGAATTAATAAAAGTGATAAAATAGTTTTAAAAGATGATAAGCAATTTCTTTTTTTAGAATATTCAAAGTTTTTGGCAAAAATTGGTGATTTTAAAAATGCTTATATTAATCAACAAAAAAGTCTTGCAATTTTAGATAATTTATTCAACAGTAAAAAGATTCTGAAAGCATCAATTGCTGGAATAAACCTTGAAATAGACAATTATAAATACGAAGTTCAAAAACTTGAAGCAGAAAACCAAAAACAAAAAAAGAATTATCTAAAATCGAAAGTTATTAACATTTTGACAGTTTTGTTGGTATTGATACTTATTTTGCTAATTTATAGTTTGCGCAAAAGTTCTGAAAATAACATTACTACCAATGATTCCTTAATTAAGAAAAATCATCAATTAAAAATTGCCATTGATAAAGCTCAAGATGCCAATAAATTAAAAAGCCAATTTGTATCTACAATTAGTCACGAATTGAGAACGCCACTTTATGGAGTAATCGGAATTACAGATATTATTTATGATGAACACAAAGAATTGATTGATAATAAGCATCTTGAGGCTTTAAAATTTTCTGCCAATTATTTACTTTCGTTAATTAATGATATTTTACAAATTAGTAAAATCGAAGAATCTAAAATGACCGTAGATAATATTGATTTCAATATTACTAAAGAAGTTCAAGCCATTGGCAATGCGTTGCAATTCATTGCTAATAAAAATAATGTTACAATCGAAACTAAAATTGATGCCAATATTCCAAAATTAGTTTCTGGAGATCAAACTCGTTTGTCCCAAATATTAATGAATTTATTAACAAATGCTTTAAAATTTACTAAAAACGGTAAAGTTTTGGTCGAATTAAATCTTGAAAATGTAGTTGGTAAAACTCATTTTATAAATTTCAAAATTCAAGATTCAGGAATAGGAATTGCACCCGAAAATCAAGCAAAAGTATTTGATAAATTTACACAAATAAAACGTAAAGATGACGATTATCAGGGTACTGGACTTGGTCTATCGATTGTTAAAAAATTAATTGAATTGTTTAAATCCGAGATTTATTTAGAAAGCGAAATTGGAAAAGGTTCTACTTTTTCGTTTACGATTGGTTTTGATTATGTTGTATATCAAGATGTTGATAAAAAAATAGATTTAGAAAATGATTTAGATATAAAAATTTTGGTTGTAGAAGATAATAAAATTAACCAGTTGGTAACCAAAAAAATTATACAGCAACAAAAACAAACTTGCAAAATTGTTTCAAGTGGCATTGAGGCAATTAAAATACTAAAAGTCGAACATTTTGATGTAATTTTAATGGACATTAATATGCCAGAACTCAACGGATTTGAAACTACAATCGAAATTCGAAAAATGGCAATCGATGTACCAATAATTGCATTAACGGCATACAATCGAAAACAAGTTTTACAACAAGCTAATCTGTCAGGTATCGATGCAGTTTTAGTAAAACCATTCGAAACTATAAAACTTTTTGAAGTAATTCGTGAATTATTAAAAGAAAAAAACGTTGGTTAATTTTTGTTATTTTAATATCAATAAAGGTTTTAAAGATGAATATTATTCTTTTAAAGAACCATGAATTTTAAAGAGTTTT
>JAYVBR010000037.1:0-2002 GCA_043750395.1 Bacteroidota bacterium
GTGGCTTGGCGCCAGTTGGGGATTTGGTTAGCCAAATGTATAAATTAAAGACCGAACTTCCAAGTACAAAACCAACTTTAAAGTTCGCTTAAAACCCCAATTGCGCCAAACCGCTGTTAGCAGAGGTGCATTTATTTATTTACTTTCTTATTTTAATTCAACGCTCAGATTTAAATGTCCTCCCAATCCGCTTGATATTATTCGCATTAATGTTGACAATTTTATATCACTTGAGTTGTTTTCAATTCGAGAAATGTAATTTTTTGTTGTTCCACATTTTTTTGCGAGCTGTTCTTGCGTTAAGTTTTTTTTCTTACGCGCTTCTTCGAGAATTACTCCAAGTTTAAATGTTTCAAAACCTTGTTCGTAAACTTCTCGTGTTTCAGTTCCTGTTTCGCCGTACTTTTTACTTAAATGATCATCCCATGAAGTTATGTTTCTGCTGTAAGTTGTATTTTCCATGTTATTTTTTGTTTACGTTTTGTTCGTTTCTTAATCGTTTCTCTTCAAAATATTCCGCTTTTAATTTGAGAGCTTTTTCAATTTCACTTCTCGGCGTCTTTTGCGATTTTTTCTGAAAACCGTTAAAAAGGACAACAACATTTCCTTCATCAAAACAGCAAAATATTCGGTAAATGTTGCTTTTAAATTCGATTCTTATTTCCCACAAGCCCTCTGCTCCCGATAAATGTTCAAAGAATTTTGATGGAACTATTTTTAAAGTTTTAATTAAGCCAATAACCCAATCAATTTTTTGCTGAACGTCAAGATTTTCAAGATTGTAAAAATCCCAAAAGTGGTTTTTAAAAACAATTATATTTCTACTAAATCCATTTTCCATACCGCAAAGTTACCTTTTTAGATAACAATTACAAATTTTAAGCTGATTTTTTTATGTGCAGATTTTTTTTTTGCATCTCTGCTAACGTCTCGTGGCTTGGCGTCAGTTGGGGATTTGGTTAGCCAAACGTATAAATTAAAGACCGAACTTCCAAGTACAAAACCAACTTTAAAGTTTGCCTAAAACCCCAATTGCGCCAAACCGCTGTTGGCAGAAGGTTTTTGTCTAAATTGGATTGTACTTTTCAAATATTAGGTGTGAATTCTCAACTAAAAATTTATACGCGTTTTCAGATGCATTTCTGTTTGATAAGTTTAAAAAAGTTTTTTTAACGCTATGATTTTTGTCGAGTAGGAAAAATACATGCGATTCATCTCTATATTCTAAGTTTGGTTCCCAACGGCTAAAAAGATGCGGTTTTTCTGTATAGTTATAATTTGGCCGTTTATTAACTGTAAAATTTGAAAAGACAGGCATATCCTTTGTGTGAATTTTTACACTTTTGATTAATTTTCCGAATAAAAAGTAACCTAAACTTACAGAATTAAAATCTTTAACAACGATTCCTTTCTTTAGCAACATTATTAATAGCATTACTATAAATAACGAGCCAAATACTATTGTCCAAAGGTTGCTGTTATATTTGTTAAAAATAAGCGTTGTAAAGAAACACAAAAAAGCTGTGATAAATACATTCTTAAATTGATTAAAATCTAGTTTCCTTTCCAAAATAATTTGTTTGTTCATTTCTTTGATGCGATATAGTTTTATGAATTCGATTAGATCTTTAATAAAATATTTAATGTTGTTTGAATTTTTTTCGCCGAGTTTTTGGTATAGCTTTTACGGTCTTTTGTTCAAATTTTTATAATCAGTTTTAAGTTTTAGTTGTTATACACGCTTGCTTAATTTTTCCACCGAATACTTTAATAAATTTTTTTAATTCGCGTACGACATTTTGCCGATGAATTTTTAATTTTGTTTTTTAATTTTGTTTTTTAATTTAGTTTTATGATTTTTTTTTCAATTTTTTCGATCGAATTTTCATTTTGCTTTTTTACTCGTGCCATTGCATTTTTAATGAACATTTTAAATTAATACAGTGTAATTCATTAATTTATTGTTTTGGGGCAAACTTTCTGCCAACGTCTCGTGGCTTGG
>JAYVBR010000038.1:0-2001 GCA_043750395.1 Bacteroidota bacterium
AATATAACAGGTCAAATAATAACGGGGTTGAATCTTGGTAATTTTAATTTAACTTTTAATAATCTAAACGCACAAGGTCAACCTTATTTTGTTCCAACAGCAACAACAAATACATTTCCAATTGATATTAGATTGACTGGCAATTATTTGGGTTGTGCAATTGATAAAACTTTTTCTGGTGTTCAAAGAATTACTTTCAATGATTCTGCAATTGGCGGTAATATAGCGCACACCACCAACTGTGCAGCAAGCACCATTACAACAACAAGTAGCAATGCTGGTGCCACCAATAATAATCAATATGTTTGGGAATATTCGCACAGTCCAACATTTGCCAATGATATTAATGTGCTTACAGGGCAAACAGGCGCAACTATTAGTAATATTGCTACAACAGCATTTGGTGCATCGCCAGCATATTTAAGAAGAAAATCACTACCTTTTTCTAATTGCCCTAATGCTGCTCATAGTAATATTTTAATTATAAATCCAACAATAGTAACACCAAATTTTCCAACAAGTTACACTGTTTGTACTGGCGACGCCAGTCCATTGCCTACCATATCGTCAAATCAAGTTACGGGTACTTGGTCGCCAGCCTATACGCCAAATACTTCTAGAACCTATACGTTTACAGCTGCTGCAGGACAATGCGTTTCGGGAACAATTGTAACCGTTCAAGTTATAGTTACTCCAAAAATTGCAACAACATTCACAAATTCAAATTTAAGTTTATGTCAAAATCAATTGCCTTATACTTTACCGTTAACTGATAATGCTGGAAATACTGGAACTTGGAAATTTAACAACCTAACAACTACCACGGCAAATGTTGCTGGAATTTACACTTTTACGCCAAATGGTACTTGTGTTACTAGTGGTAATCTAGCAATAACAATCAATTCTATTAACCAACCGATTTTTAGTTTATTGAACGAATATTGTGTGGGAAGCACAGTGCCACTAAGTAATACAAGCAACAACAATATTGCAGGTTTTTGGCATTTGGGAACTGGTACAGCCAATTTAACAAGCATAAATACAGCAATTGCTGGAACTTTTACGTATAATTTCATTGCTAATATTAATGGAATTTGTAGTAATTATTCCAAAATAATTACAATTACACCTGGTAATATTACGCCAACATTTAATATGTTAACTTCATTATGTGCTGGAACACAAGTCCCAACATTGCCAACGGTTTCCTATAACACTATTCCAATTAATGGTACTTGGTCGCCAGCTATTATTAATAACACAGCAACTGCTAATTATACTTTTACTCCAATTGCTGGTCAATGTGCAAAACCTGTAACAGTTACAATTACAGTTAATAATTGTCAGATATATTTAAATTGGGGGTCAGAAGTTAGTTGTCAATTGGCAGATGGTTCAACTGAGCCAGGTAAACATTTCGAAGATATAGCAGACGGTCCTTGTATTAGAGTTTGCGAAAATAGTACTGTAAGTTATTGGTTAACAGGAAGTGTTGGCAACATAATCTCTACTGATTGGATAGTAACAGGCGGAACCATAATTTCTAGTAATTCGATTTCATGCACTATTCAATGGAATTCTGTAAATTTTGCTTTATTGCAAGGAATTATTCATTTTGCAGGTGGTTCGACTTTAGATGTTAACAAATGTATCGAAAGATTACAAGCTCCAATTGCTGATTTTGGAATTCTCCCAACTCTTGATGCCACTGATTTAAATGCTTGTTTAGATGCACCAGTTAATTTTCAAAATTTAAGTTCTAGTAATAATGGAGATACTAATATGTATTACAGATGGGATTTTGGAGATGGAAACACATCTACAGAAACCAACCCGACTCATGTTTACAGTCAAACTGGCGACTATGAAGTTACTTTGATAGTTTTTAATGGTTGCAGTTGTACTTCTAAAATTTTTAAAGTTGTGCATGTTCAAAGCAGCAGCGTAGCAATAACTTGTGTTGGCTTGGTATGTAAATGCAGCACCCAAACCTACACCATA
>JAYVBR010000039.1:0-4659 GCA_043750395.1 Bacteroidota bacterium
TGAAACACAGAAAGGACATTTTCCATCAAAAAAAAGTTCTAGATAGAATTCGTTTTCATAATCTTGTAAAATAGGATTAAAAATTTTATTGTTATCGTTTGGGTGGTCTTTAAAAATTTTTGTCTTAAAAATCCAAAAATCATAATTCAAATTTTTATTTAAGAACATAACTCTTTTTTCTAAACATTCTTTTGTAAATAAATCGTCCGAATCCAAAAAAATAATGAAATCTCCAGTTGCTTTTTGCAAACCAAAATTCCTAGAAGATGAAGGACCTTTGGATTTATTATCAGGTCTTTTAAAATATTTAATGCGAATATCAGTCAAACAATATTGCTGTATTAAGAATTCTGATTTATCAGTTGACCCATCATCTATGATTATACATTCCCAATTTATATAAGTTTGATTTATAACACTATCGAGAGTTTCACTTATATAATCAAAACTATTAAAAGTTGGAATTACAATTGAAATTAGTGGCTTCATTACAATTTTATCTTTAGGCAAATTCGTCTATTAAATTTTAAAAAACCAAAAAAACCAATGTGTTGAATATACAATTTACTGATTTTAAAATAATTTTTAATGGTTTTTTTCATAAAAAAAAAGTATTCTAATCTTAAAAGAATTATTTGCAAGTTTACTTTGCTAAATTTATTTGAATACAAATTTATTAATCTTTCGAAATATAGTTTTGTAGATTCAAGTTTTTTTTCTTCTAAATTTTCGCTACCGCTTATGCTCAATGCACTAATTCGAACAAAAATTGTAGCATTGTTTATAGTAAATATATTACCAAAATTGGAACACTCTAATATTGCTAAATCATCAGAATGCCAAGCTAATGGAAAATCATAAAAAAAATTTTTTTTTAGTGCATCATTTTTGAATAAATATTCACTGAGCGAACTTCTAGTTGATCTATTAGATCTTCTATAAAAAAAATTATTTGTGGATTCTATTTCTTGGTGGGTGAAAATTTTTGATGTTAATTCAGAATACTCATTTACAATTTGAGATGAATATCTTACAACTTTTATTTGGTTAGCATTTATTTTAGCAATATTATTATAAAACGCATCGATTACATTTTCTGATAAAAAATCGTCATCACCCAAAACCATAACCCAATCTTCGTTGCCTATCATTTCGAAACATCTTTCCCATTGTTTTACTAAAGAAACACTTCCGAGATTTGTATCGAACTTTTTATATTTAAAATCTATTTTATTCTGAAAACTTTGCAACAATTCTGTGG
Source organism: Bacteroidota bacterium (assembly GCA_043750395.1). GTDB lineage: Bacteria > Bacteroidota > Bacteroidia > Flavobacteriales > Flavobacteriaceae > Flavobacterium. The sequence goes on from JAYVBR010000039.1 coordinate 1,262, forward strand.
GATTTTCTGAACTGCAATCATCACCAATATATACTTTAAAATTTTTATTGGTTTGATTGGCAAGCGATTGCATTGTTTTTTCAAAAAAAGAAAGTTTGTAATATGGAATTACTATTGCTATCATCAAAATTATTTAAGCGTTTTAAACAAAGTAAATCCAAGAAAAGTTCTGCAAAATAAATCTATTATTGTTTTTTTACCCCGAAGGTGTTTATAATTTTTATTTTGAGAATGCTTTAAAATGTTATATAATTCGGGATATGAACCTAATTGTTTTACAAAAAAATCGACATGTTTTATACTTAAATATTCTAATGCTAGTTTTCTTTTTTGACCATTCAAATCAGTAACCATTGATAAATTCTTAACTCTATAAAAAAAACAAATTTTATCAATTCTTTTGACTTTACCACCATTTTTTAAAATCGATATCCAAAATTCCCAATCTTCAAGTCCATAAATCATTTTTACATCATATCTACCAACTTTTTGCCAATCATTTTTTCTAAAAAAAGCTGAACAAAAAATCATATTAAATTTTGCCAAATTTTCAAGAGTGAAATCTTCCAAAATCCATTTACCAGATTCTATTCCAAATTTTTCGGCACGACAATAAACAACTTTTAAATCTGAATCATTTTCAAATTCTTCGATTGCTAGTTTACAATAATCTTTAGAGATTTTATCATCTGCATCGAGTGGTAAAATAAATTTGCCAATAGCATTTTCGATACCTTTGTTTCTAGTTGCAGATAATCCAGCATTTTCTTGAAAAATATATTTGAATCGGTTGTTTTTTTCAAGCCAAACTTTCGAAACTTCATCGGTGTTATCTGTACTTCCATCATTGACAATAATACATTCCCAATCTATAAAATTTAGATTCAAAACCGATTGCAAGCATTCGTCAAGATACTTGGCTTGGTTGTAACACGGAACTATTATTGAAACTATTGGAATTCTATTTAATTTGTCATTTGAAACAACCATAATTGATAAATTTCTATTTCTGGAGCATCTTTTATTGGTGGAATTGCAAACCTTTCTAATCTATTTTTTTGAAATCCTTGGGCAGAAACTAGCGCTTCAAGTTCTGATTCAGACATCCAATCCTCAATAGGTTGTCCAGGTTTCATAAAAGAATTCCATATTTTTTGTGCTTCTTTTCTTGGAGTAGTGATTATCAAAAAACCATTTTTGTTGATTAATCTATAAAGGTCATTAATAAAATCGCCTTTTTTTTCGTCTGGTATATGCTCAATGACTTCGGATGCGACAATTAAGTCATACTTTTTAAAATTAGTTTCTTTTAGTAATTCTTTAGATGTTCCACAAATAAACTTTATGCTTGGAAACAGTTTTTTTGCATATTCTACAACTGGCTTCACTGGCTCAACTCCCAAAACATTTCCATAATCTGATAGTAAATGTGTTAACCAACCTCTACCGCAACCCAAATCAAGAATATCAATATTTTTATTTTTTACATTATTTTGATTTTTTATGTTTTCTAAATATGATTGTATAATATTCCATCTCAGAATTTCTTCTGAATTTGGATTTGCTGTGTTCCATGCACTGTTTTTTATAAACATTTGCTTGTAATATTCTGATTCGGAATTCTTGATACCTGAAAAGATTTTTTTTAAAAATTTAATTATTTTCATATTTAATTACTATTTTTTATGTTCAATATCCCATTTAACGTTTTTATGAAAAACCTTGTTAATTTTAAAATTTAATGAATTTTCAATTTGAAATAAAGGTACTTCTAGAACTTCAAAACTAATTGCATCAGTTATTATTTCAATATCAGTAGTTGAATCACCCAAAAAAATATCCAATTTATAAAAACCAGGAAATACATTTAACTCTTGTATGCTGATAGTAATTTTACCTTCATAAAAATCTATTTTGTTAATTTTTTCTGTATGGTAGTGCCTGTTATTAATGCCTATCAACTCAACGTCATTAAGGTCTTTAATGACAAATCCTAAAATTAAACTTTTAATTGGTTCTTGTGATTCGATAACCAAATCTAATATAAATGCTGATTTATATTTTACATTGTTAGAAAAGGAATTTAGTACAATCGATTTTATTAGCTTATTTCCAAAATATTGCAAACGTACATCTTTAGCTTGCTCTTGGTATATCTCTAAGCTTTTATCTATGAGGCCAGAGAACTTAATCATTCCATTTTCTAATAAAATTCCTTTAGCGCACAAATTTTTAACAGCGGCCATATTATGACTCACAAAAAGTACAGTGCGACCTTCGCCTTTAGAAATATCGCCCATTTTGCCTAGACATTTCTTTTGGAACTCAGCGTCGCCCACGGCAAGTACTTCATCTACAATAAGTATTTCTGACTCTAAATGTGCTGCTACCGCAAATGCCAACCTGACATACATTCCTGATGAGTAGCGTTTTACTGGCGTGTCAATGTAACGTTCTACACCAGAAAATTCAATTATTTCGTCTAGTTTGCGAGTAATTTCAGCTTTGCGCATTCCTAGGATTGCTCCATTCAAATAAATGTTTTCTCGACCTGATAATTCTGGATGAAAACCTGTGCCAACTTCAAGCAAACTTGCAATTCTTCCTTTTACTTTTATGGAACCAGTTGTTGGCGATGTAACTCTTGATAAAAGTTTCAAAAGTGTACTTTTCCCTGCCCCGTTTTTACCAATTATTCCAACCGCATCGCCTTGATTGATTTCGAAATTGATGTCTTTTAATGACCAGACAATATCGCTACTTCCTTTTGTGCTTCTATCATTTGTTTCGCCAATTTTAAGAAAAGGATCTTCTTTTCCCATTATTTTTGTCGCCCAAAATCTTTCTAAATCCCGAGAAATTGTTCCTGTTCCAATTTGTCCTATTTGGTAGGCTTTGGATAAATTTTCAACTTTGATGACAGTTTGACTCATTTTATATAGTATCTACAAAGTTTTTTTCGGTTTTATTGAAAATTAAAATACCAACAAATAGTATGATTAATGTTACAATTGTTGAATATGCAATACTTGCTAAAGAAAATTCTCCTTTGCCTAGAAATGAATATCTAAAAGCCTCGATAATACCAGTCATTGGATTGAGTTCTATGAATTTTGCCATTGCTGGAAATTTAATTTTGGCTTCGCTTAACGGGTAAATAACAGTTGTTCCATACATTAATAATTGAACTCCAAATGTAACTAAAAAAGTCAAGTCTTTGTATTTAGTTGTAATTGCTGTAATTATTAATCCTGAACCTAAACCTAAAAGCGCCATTAAAATTACTAAAAACGGAAATATAAAAATAGTTATTGTAACTTTAAAACTAGCGTTTTCTACTGGATTTATCCAAAAATAAACCATCATAAAAATTAGCAATAATAGTTGAACACCAAATC
>JAYVBR010000040.1:0-4632 GCA_043750395.1 Bacteroidota bacterium
GCAAGTTTTCGGGTTTTTTATTGAACGGAAATACTGGGCAAGATGGTTTAGATTGGCAAGACAACGAGAAATATGGCGGCGGAAATGATAATATGTCCATGGAAATGGATGAAGATGGTGGTGTTTTTTATATGTTTAAAAACGGAAATGAGGATGGCGAACCCGATGTTGATACTCAAAATGGATTTATAAAAAACATAAATACTGGTGTTCAATACAGTAATAAATGGAATGATAAACACGGCTTGAACTTGTCACCGAAATTCAATAATCAGATTTATACAAACAATAAATCTAGATTTAACAAAACTCAAATTGGTCAAACGCAACTCATCGAAAATTCGGCAACTAATATTAATGTAAAAAGATATAATTTCAAGTTAAATGCAGTTTATGATGTCAAAATCGACTCGATGAATTCTGTAAAAATAACTGCCAAAACCAATTTTTATGGTGCCGAAAGTAACGAATTTACAAGCGGAAAAACAACTGACGAAAACGGCGTTTTAAAAAACAAACAACAAATAAATCTTGAGACAAATTCTGATAAACAATCGCTGCAAGCAAGCATTTTATTCAAACATAAATTTGCAAAAACACGACGAACATTATCTTTAAATTACAGTTGGAATAGACTGAATTCTAATTTTAATAATTTTTTAAAATCTGATAATGAGAGTTTTACAACTGGATTATCGACATCGAATATAAATGTAAACCAAAATAAAATTGGTGATAGAATTACCCAAAATAACAATCTAAATTTAGCATATACTGAACCATTAGGCAAAAAATTTGCTTTGCAATTGGGTTATCAAATAGATTATAACATTGGAGAAAACAAGCAATTGACTTATGATTTTTCGAGTTCATCAAATAAATATGACTTTTTAGTTAACGACTTGTCAAATCAATTCGAACAAACAATTGTTATTCAAAAACCAAACGTGAAACTGAATTACAATTCCAAAAAAATCAATTTTGGTTTTGGCAGTGGTTTCGGTTTCACGACTTTCGATTTGCTAGATAAAACAATAAATAAAAATTACAAGCAAAACTTTATTAACCTTTTTCCTTCGGCTAGTTTTTCTTATAAATACAAAAGCAACGGAAATTTCAGGATTAATTATAATGGTTCGACCAAACAACCGACGATTGACCAATTGCAACCTTTAAGAAATAATCAAGATTTTTTTAATCAGATTATTGGAAATCCAGATTTGAAACAATCTTTCACGAATTCGTTTAACTTCAATCACAACAGCTACAGCATTTTGACAGATACTTATATGTATCAAGGAATCAATTTTAGAACGACGACTAATTTAATTTCTTATAACAAAGATATTGACCCAAATAATGCCAAAACTATTACAAAATCAATTAATACCAACGGAAATTTTTCTGGTGGTATATATATTGGTTATGGTTTTAAAATAAAGAAATTCGATTTGCAAGTCAATCTTAATCCATCTTTGAATTATAATAGATCGGTAATTAGCATCAATAACAAAGAAAACACTTCGAATAATTTGAATTCCAATTTTTCATTTAATTTGTCAAAATCGGTGGAGAAAAAATATGATTTCAATATCAATAACGAATTTGGAAATAACAGAAATAGCACAACTCAAAACAATGAAACAAAATCATTTAACACCAACAATCTTAGTTTAGAAATTGGTGTTTTTATAAAAGAAAAATGGAAAATATCTACCGATTATAATTTGTTTATGCGCCAAAAAACCGAAGATTTTCAGAATAATTTATCCAATCAATTGTGGAATGCAAGGTTGCAACGCACTTTTAAAAACGATGAATTTACCGCTTATATTTTAATTCGAGATATTCTAAATAAGAACATTGGAATTCAACGATTTAATTTTGAAAACACAATTGCCGAAGAACAAAACGATCGATTAAAACGATATGCAATGATTGGTTTTACTTGGAATTTTAAAAATAAAGGCGGAAAACAGGAGTGATTTTTTTAACATATAATTTAAATACGTTGGAATAATATGAATTTAATTTCCAAAAAAATAATAAAAGATCTAATTTATCAAGTAAATGGAGCAGCAATTGAAGTCCATAAAGTACTTGGTCCAGGTTTGTTAGAGTCTGTATATCATCAATGTATGATGAAAGAGCTTACTTTACGAAATATAAATTTTACGTCCGAACAAGTTGTTCCAGTTATTTATAAAGGTTTTGAGCTAGAAGCAAAGTTGAGATGTGATTTATTTGTAGAAAATATTTTGGTTGTAGAACTAAAATCAGTCGCTGATGTTCCTAGTATTTTCGAAGCTCAAATATTAACATAAATGAATCTTCTAAAAGCACCAACTGGCTTATTAATAAATTTTAATGTGAAAAATATTTTTTATGAAGGTCAACAAACTTTTGTGAATGAAATTTATAGAACTTTAGAAGATTAACCTGTTAAATATATAAGTCATATAAGTTAATTTGATAATTTTAAGCTCTAAAAGTAAAACATATAATTCCGACAAACTTATATGACTTATATGTTTCGAAATCAATAGATACAATTTAGAAACATATAAGTCATATAAGTCTTTGAAATCAACAGATACATTTAGAAAACTTATGTGACTTATATGTTTCGAAAAATAATAAAATCTCATACATTATCTATTTTCCATCAATTGAAATACTAACCGAAATATAAAAATTAATGAAAACATTTTTTTTAATCGTTATCGCAATTTTATTGACAAATGTTGTGAAAGCGCAACAATTCGTAGATAAAGCAGTGATAGAATTCGAAGTCAACACCAATCTCAAAAAAACAATGAGCAATAACAGTTGGGACGAGCAAATGAAAGAAAACCTTTCTGAATTGAAAACTTCGTATTGGAACTTTACATTTGCTGATAATAAAAGTGTTTACAATTTTGTTCGTTGGAGTCCAAAAACCCGTATTCCAAAATATATAAAAGACGAAGACGAAGAAAATATTTGGTTTCACGACTTCTCAAATAAAACAAAAAACAGTCAAAAACTAATTGCAAGAACAAGTTTTGTTTTAAATGATAGTATTTCAAATATTGAATGGAAAATTACCAACGAGAACCGAGAAATTGCAGGATACAATTGCCGAAAAGCTGTTGGCAAAATTTTCGACGACGTTTATGTTTTTGCTTTTTACACTAATGAAATAACAATTTCTGGTGGACCTTGTTCAATAAACGGTTTACCAGGAATGATTTTAGGGTTAACAATTCCTAGATTATATACTTCGTTTATTGCTACCAAAGTAAGTTTGAATAGTGAAAATCAAACTGAAATAAAACCAATTCTTGCCAAAAAAACATACAACAGCAAAGAATTAAAAACAATTTTGACCGAAACTACCAAAGATTGGTTTTCTTGGGGCGACGATAAAGAAGAAAATAAAAGACAAAAAGATGCTTTTTTTTGGAATGCTTTTTTGTAGTTAAAGTTTCAGAACTTCGTCGATAATTTTTTCTTTGCAAGTTTCCCAGTTGAAGACGAGAAACATTGGAGGGTCAATTTGCTTATCAGCGTCAGAAAAATAGGTTAAACTCTTCAAAAGCATAAAAACAGATCCGTCTTTATATTTTTCTTCATAAAAAGAAATCATTTCAATAAAAGTAAATTCTTGCAGTAAAAAGTATAAATCAATAAAATCCTTTTTAGAACCCCTACCCATTATTGCATTTAACTTCATTGCTGCAATATCTTTTTTGGATACAAACCTAATTCCATCAATTATTTTTATTTTTTCTAATAGAGGATATTTATAATTAACAAAATCGGTTTTGACCCCATTTATTGACGAAATTATAATGTTTTTACTTCTTTTGAATATCTCATATTTGCCTAATTTTTCAATTTTGTTCAGAAATTTTTCTTCATCAATAGAACAAATTCCAAACAAATCAATATCAATAGAATTTCGATGTCCGATTTGGAGCGATAAAGCTGTTCCGCCAACTAAATTAAAATCTATAAATAAATCATCAGCCATTATTATTTTTAATAATTCCAATAATTCTGGATTGACTGTTTTTGAATGTAACATCTAAAATTAGATTTTTCCGTTTTAAAATAAGTTGATAAATAATGTAAGGTTAAATCGTCGATATTTCTTAAATCTAATACAATATTTTTAATTTTTTCGTTTCCATACAATTCTCGTAACAAAATCCAATCTTTAAAATTTCCATATTCTAAAACTTTGGATGTCATTTGTTCTGGATATCTATTTAAATCAAATAAAATATTATCCACATCCCAAAAAAGATGTTTAGAAAAGTCGTTTATGCTTATTTCTCTCTGCATTTTACAAATATAGAGATTTCTACAAAACCATCGTCAACTGAATGCGTTTTCTTTCTTCGTCGACCTCAACGACTTTTACAGTCACGTGTTGATGCAATTTTACAACTTCGTTCACATTGCTCACAAAACCAACTTTTAGTTGCGAAATGTGAACCAAACCACTTTCTTTAGTTCCAATGTCAACAAAGCAACCAAATGCAGTAATATTGTTTACAATTCCTGGCAAAATCATTCCTGAACGAACATCTTTTATGGTTTTTACATTCGGATCAAATTCAAAAACTTTAGCTGATTTCATTGGGT
>JAYVBR010000041.1:0-10735 GCA_043750395.1 Bacteroidota bacterium
CAAAGAATTTGCCGAAATTCTTGGAGAAATGACAGATTTTGTTTTGAACCAAAAAGGTCAAGAAGTAATATCTGAACGCCATCAAAAAGATTATAAAAAAGAAAGTTTTACCGACAATCAAGAACCAAAACTGGATAAAAATTTTACTGATGTTGAATTTGATGATATTTAATAGTTTTATTTTTGGTGGTAATATTTCCGAAAAAAAACAAAAAAGTAATGTAAACCAAATAAATTATAAAACTAACATTATAAATTCGAAAAAATGAAATATGAAGAATGGTTAGATCTATTTAGATTATCTGCAAAAGATGACAAAGTAATTTCAATCATAGCAAAATATGGAATTGAAAATTTTAAATTAACTTTTCTTCCTACTTACAGCAATGCCGCTGTTGATTTCAAAGAAAACGGTTTTTTTATAGGTTTTATAAGTGAATTTAACTTCAATGGAGGAAATGTAGAATTACCGATTTTATCTGGAATAGGTTTTAAAATTTCACTTGGAAAAAAAGATAAAAATTGGAATATATTTGAAAATGAATTACCATTTGGGATATTAAAAACAAATTCAAAAGAAGAGTTATTTGATATAATGGGCGAACCAGCAGTCTTAAATAATGATTTTTGCTCATTGATATGGTTTGTGAACGGTTTAAAATTAGGAATTCACTTTCATCCTGGTTGGGAAAAAATAAAGACAATAGGATTGTCTATACCTGAACACTTCTAAATTTTTGATTAATTAAATAATTTTTTAGGCGATATTGAAAAATTAAAATACCAACATTTAACTCAAAAAATACTGCCTCCAACGGTTTGCAAAAATTGGGTTTTAATCCTGTCCCGAATCGACAGGATTACACATTTTTATTTACTTTTTAGTTTAGTGATTATTCCGAAGTTTAGGCTAACCAAATTCCCAACTTCTGCAGGTCACGAGACGATAAACGAAAGTTAAAAGCCTTAAATTGATTATATTTAAGGTTTTTTTATTGTAATTTTATAAATATGAAAGAAAATTATAAATTATTTGATTATTTTTACTCAAAATTTTTATCAGAAAACACTAAACATTCAACTGAAATTGTTTTTGTTTCTATAGCGATTATAAGTTTTTTGCTACATTTATTAATAATTGGTTTAGTCGATTTTGATTTTATTCATATCAACGGGTATTCTAGCTTGTTGAACAATCCAATATCTGCAATATACACACCATTTTCATTTATATTAATTTACGAAGTTTATCTTTTGGTATATTATTTGCCAAAATCTACAACAATTTATATTGGCAAACAATACGAAATTATTACGCTAATAATTATTCGACGTATTTTTAAAGATTTGTCTAAGTTAGAATTTACAGAAAACTGGTTTTATTCAAAAATGAATATTAATTTTTCTTTAGATTTATTGGCTACTATTATTTTATTTTACTTGATTTATTTATTTTATAAATTAGATAGGACAAACGAAGCTAACAAATCAAAGATTCAAAAAACCATTTCAGTAACCAACTTTATAAAACTAAAAAATGTATTTGCAATGGTTCTAATTCCTGTTTTTTTGATAATGTCTGTTTATAGTTTATCACACTGGATATATGAAAGTTTTTTTTCAATAACAGAATTAGTTAAAAAAATAAAAGATGTAAATACAATCTTTTTCGATGAATTTTTTACTGTTTTAATTCTTGTAGAAGTTCTAATTTTGCTGTTTTCGTTTTTCTTATCAGATAAATTTAGTAAGGTAATCAGAAATTCGGGATTTATAATTTCGACAATTTTAATAAAAGTGTCTTTTGGAACCGAAGGAATTCTCAATACAATATTAATAGTTGTGGCAGTTTTATTTGGTGTATTCATTCTTTACATACACAATAAATTTGAAAGTCAAGAAGCTGTAGTAGACAATAAATTCGAATTATAATCAACCTATTCGCAGTCCGTTTTCGACTTTAAAATCTGGCGAAAGCAAAACAATATCGTTTTTTAATCCAATAGAACCAAGAATTAAACATTCGCTCATAAACTTGCCAATTTGTTTTTTGGGGAAATTAACAACCGAAATTATTTGTTTTCCAACCAAATTTTCTTTCGAATAATGATCAGTTATTTGAGCCGAAGTTTTCTTGATTCCGATTTCTGAACCAAAATCAATCGTGAGTTGATAAGCTGGTTTTCTGGCTTCTGGAAAATCGTTGACTTCGAGAATTGTTCCCACTCGAATTTCGACTTTTACGAATTCTTGCCAAGTTAAATTGTTGTCCATATAATTATTATTTAGAAAATAAATTTTCGATTACCCAAGCTGGACCAATCATTAAAAACTGCAAATCATCTACAAACGATGGTTTTTTGCCTTCTATTTTATGCCCATAAAATTGTCCAATCCAAGCGATTGCAAAAATTGAAATCGAAATGAAGAGTAAATTAACATATTGAGAAATATAAAAATTTAAAACCAAACAGACTAAAGAGAAAATTGTCATTTTAATTGCCATTGAAACTGAAATTCTAAAATAAAAAATCATTACAAATATCAGAATAGGAAATGCTAAATTTTCTAAAATTGGAAGATTCAAATTAAAAATTGGAATTCGAACACACATTAACAAACCAACAACCGAAAAGAAAATTGCTGGCAAACATATATAATGTATCGATTTATTAGTTGGGTTTTGGTGGCTAACTGCATATTCGTCAAACCATTGATTAAGAGTTCGCATAAATTAATTTTAATAATTCACTAAATTAGAAAAATAATATTATTTTGATTATTAAAATGAGTTTTATTTTGTAATTTGGCAAAAGAAAATTGTAAAAAATGCAAATATATCACATAAGTGCAGAATGTTACCCGATTGCAAAAGTTGGCGGACTAGCCGATGTTGTTGGTGCCTTGCCAAAATATCAAAATCAATTGGGTCACGATGCCAAAGTTGTTGTTCCGGGTTATGACAATAAATTTACCAACGAAAATGAGTTCGAAAATATTCATAATGGGAAATTAAAATTAGGTTATTTTGAATTTTCTTATTCGATAATGAAGGAAAAAACCAATAAATTAGGTTTTGAATTGTATGTAGTTGCTGTTCCAGGATTATTCGATCGACCTAATATTTATTCTTATGACGATGATACAGAACGATTTTTGGCTTTTCAAATTGCATTTTTGAATTGGTTGACCGAAACCAATCAAAATCCTGATGTTTTGCATTGCCACGATTATCATTCAGGATTGATTCCGTTTATGGTTCAATTTTCGTTTAATTATCGACATTTAAAAAATACTCAAACCGTTTTAACCATTCACAATGCGCAATATCAAGGTTGGTTTTCGATGGATAAATTGTATTATATTCCAGAATTCGAAATGTCCAAAATGCATTTTCTTGAGTGGGGAAATAGCATCAATCCATTGGCAGCTGCCGTTAAATGCGCTTGGAAAATCACAACAGTTTCGCCAAGTTATCTTGACGAAATTAGTAATAAAGCGAACGGTTTAGAAGTTTTATTTCGATATGAAAGACCGAAATCGATTGGAATTTTAAACGGAATTGACAACCAAGTTTGGAACACCGAAACTGACGAAATGTTGCCTTTTAATTTTGGTTTAACCAGTTTTAAAAAAGGTAAAAATGAAAATAAAAAATTACTATGTGAACAATTCAATTTAGACGTCAAAAAACCGCTTTTTACATTTATTGGTCGATTGGTTGGCGAAAAAGGAGCTGATTTGTTACCAGAAATTTGTAGCGTTGCTTTGAATAGTAATCCACAGGAAATTAACATTTTAATACTAGGATCTGGCGATTCAAATGTTGAAAATGGATTACAAAGTTTACAATATTATCACAACGGAAATTATAATTCTTACATTGGCTACAACGAAAAACTAGCACATATTATTTATGCCGGTGCCGATTTTTTATTAATGCCCTCGCGAGTTGAACCTTGCGGATTGAATCAAATGTATGCGCTTCGATACGGAACAATTCCCATAGTCAGAAGCACTGGCGGATTAAAAGATACCGTTTTGGACATTGGCGATAATGGTTTCGGAATTTGCCATAACGACACTTCGGTTTCTGACGTCAATTATTCAATTACTCGAGCCATTGATTTGTACAATAATAATCAGAAATTTGACCGAATTAGGAAATTTATAATGCAAATTGACCATTCTTGGGATAAAGTTGCACAAGAATATATCGACGTTTACCAATCTTAAAAAAATATATAAATATTATGAATACAAGTACTTTAGCAATAATTCTTGGTGGCGGACAAGGCGCAAGATTAGCACCACTTACTGAAACGCGCTCTAAACCAGCCGTTCCGATTGCTGGAAAATACCGATTGGTCGATATTCCGATTTCGAATTGTATCAATTCTAATATTCAACGAATGTTTGTTTTGACACAATTTAATTCAGCTTCTTTGAATCAACATATTAAAAATACCTATCATTTTAGTCATTTTAGTACTGCTTTTGTAGATATTTTGGCAGCAGAACAAACACCCGATAATCCGACTTGGTTTCAAGGAACAGCCGATGCTGTTCGACAATGTATGCAACATTTTATGAACCATAATTTTGAATATGCGTTGATACTTTCGGGCGATCAATTGTATCAAATGGATTTTAATGAAATGATTCAGGCGCACAAAAAAAGTGGTGCGGCAATTTCGATTGCAACATTACCAGTTTCTGCAAAAGAAGCGCCAGAATTCGGAATCTTAAAAACCGATTCAGATAATTTTATTACATCATTTATCGAAAAACCAAACGTTAGTTTTTTGCCAGAATGGACTTCAGAAGTTAGCGAAGAATCTAAATCCGAAGGCAAAAATTATTTAGCATCGATGGGAATTTATATTTTCAATCGCGATTTATTGGTCGAATTAATGGCTAATAAAGATACTAAGGATTTTGGTAAAGAAATTATTCCGCAAGCAATTGGCAAACATAAAATATTGAGTTATCAATACGAAGGTTATTGGACTGATATCGGAAATATAGATTCTTTTTTTGAAGCCAATTTAGGTTTAACAGATGATATTCCGAAGTTCAATTTGTTTGATAATGCAAGTAAAATATATACACGAGCAAGGGTTTTGCCACCATCAAAAATTACAGGTTCGTCAACAGTTGACAAGTCGGTTATTGCCGAAGGTTGCATTATTAATGGTACAAATATTCAACATTCGGTAATTGGAATTCGAAGCCGAATTGGTTTTGGATCGACAATTACCAATTCGTATTTGATGGGAAATGATTATTATCAAAACATCGAAAAAATAAGAAGCAATTCTGAGAACAACATTACTAATATCGGAATTGGCGAACGTTGCTACATTAACAATACGATTGTCGATAAAAATTGTAGAATAGGAAATGATGTTCGATTAAATGGTGGCAAACATTTAGAAAATGCAAACACCGAACTTTACACAATAAAAGACGGAATTATTGTCTTGAAAAAAGGAGCAATTATTCCTGATGGTTTTCAAGTTTAGAAAACAAAAAATCCCAAAATCTTTACGATTTTGGGATTTTTTAATTTAAAAAAGATTTTAGAGGAATTACCGTTTGTATCTTCAATTTTAAAAATTTAAAAAATATTATATTTTAAATCATTCAAAAATCTAAATTCTAATATCATAAATCCAAAATATCTATTTAACTTCCATCAATTCAACATCAAAAATCAATGTTGCATTTGGCGGAATCGCACCACCAGCTCCACGAGAACCATAGCCCAAGTGCGACGGAATTACAAAACGAGCCTTGTCGCCGACTTTCAAAAGTGCAATACCTTCGTCCCAACCTTTGATAACTTGACCTTGACCCAATCTAAATTCGATAGGTTTTTTGCGTGGATAAGACGAATCAAAAACTTTTCCAGACTCTAAAGAACCTTCATAATGAACAGAAACTGTTTTCCCACTTTCGGCTTGTTTGCCTGATCCACGTTGAATAAATTGGTATCTCAAACCGCTATCCGTTTTTTCAAAACCAGCAGCAAGTTGTTCCATTTTTGCTTCTGCTTCGGCTTTTTCGCTTGCTTCACGCTTGGCACGAGAACCTTCAAAAGTTCTAAAAGCCTCAACCGCATTCCATTTTTCTGCTTCTGATCCAACTCTAACAATTTCTAAAGTTTCAAGAATATCGCCTTGTGCAATCGAATCTACAACATCTTGACCTTCAGTAGTGTGTCCAAAAACAGTATGTTTTCCATCTAACCAACTTGTTGGAACATGCGTGATGTAAAATTGTGAACCATTGGTACCTGGACCAGAGTTTGCCATTGCTAAAATTCCAGGCTTGTCGTGTTTTAAAGTTGGATGAAACTCATCATCAAATTTATACCCTGGTGCACCAGTTCCAGTGCCTTGTGGGCAACCGCCTTGCACCATAAAATCAGGAATTACTCGGTGAAAAGTCAATCCGTCGTAATATGGAGTTCCTTGAGGTTTAATTTTATTTTCTAAATTTCCTTCTGCCAATGCCACGAAGTTTCCAACAGTTCCAGGCGTTAAATCGTGTGTTAATTTAACTAAAATCGAACCACTTGTTGTGTTGAATTTAGCATATATTCCGTTTTCCATTTTTATAATTTTTTGCAAATTTAAGCAATATTTTTTAATTTTAGAAACGAAAAATTTGGCGATTTTGTAAAGGTCATTTCTGCTGCTTTTCCAAAATTTATTTTATTGACTAAAAACTAATAAAAAAAACATTTTTTTCTAACATCATGTTTATTTATTGAAGATTTAGAATTTTAAGAAAGATTTTTGAAAAACGCTTAATTCTAGCCCAGATGGAAGGGAAAAACGTTTTAAGGCGATTTTTTTCGACTTAAAACTTTTGGAATGAGAGCTGGAAATAGCTTCAAAAAAATTATATTTGCTAAACAAAAATATAAAATATGGAAATTTTATCGGATTACATCAAAATCAATAAACAAACTTGGAACAATAAAACTCAAGTTCACATTGATTCACAGTTTTATGATAATGATAATTTCTTGAAAGGAAAATCAACATTAAATTCAATAGAATTAGAACTTTTAGGCGATGTTAAAGGTAAAACTATCTTGCATTTGCAATGTCATTTTGGTCAAGATTCACTCTCATTAGCGAGACTTGGAGCCAAAGTAACTGGTGTAGATTTTTCGGAAAAAGCAATTGAAAAAGCCAATGAGTTTAATTCGAAATTAAATCTCGATGCTGAATTTTTATGTTGTGATATTTATGATTTACCGAATTATTTAAACAAAAAATTCGATATTGTTTTCACGAGTTATGGAACAATTGGTTGGTTGCCAGACTTGACAAAATGGGCAAATGTAGTTTCGAAATTCCTAAAACCAAACGGAAAATTTATAATGGCTGAATTTCATCCTGTTGTTTGGATGTTTGATAATGATTTTAAGGAAGTTTTTTACAATTATTTCAATGTTGAACCAATTATCGAAGATGAATCTGGAACTTATGCCGATAGATATTCTAAAATTGAAGCCAAAACTATTGGTTGGAACCATCCAACAAGTGAAGTTTTAAATTCATTGATTATAGCTGGATTAGAAATAAATGCTTTCAACGAATATGATTATTCGCCTTATAATTGTTTTAATGAAACCGAGGAATTTGAACCAAATAAATTCAGGATTAAACATTTAGAAAATAAAATTCCCATGGTTTTTTCGATATTAGCTATTAAAAAATAAAAAAACGCTTCGATTAAGAAGCGTTTTTTTATTTAATTTGCAATTGTTTCAAAAACCATATTTCCAGCTTTAATAAAAGTTAATGCTTTGGAATAATTTAGTAAAAAAGAAATAGTTTCTTTTTTTGGTTTCATTGTGTTTGAATTAACAATTTTTTTTGAGTAAATTTTTGCCATAATTTGTTATTAATTTTGTTTGTCTTAATTAATAACGCAGGATTTATTCGAATATTGTTTAATTGGTCAAAATAACTTGATTTTTTTCTATAATTTTTCTAAGGTTAATAATTGCATATCTCATTCTACCTAATGCAGTATTGATACTAACACCAGTTTCTTCAGATATTTCTTTAAAACTCAAATCTTGAAAATAACGCATTACCAAAACTTCTTTTTGGTCTTGAGGAAGTTCTTCTATCAATTTATTCAAATCAATATTCACTTGAGTGCTTATCAATTTATTTTCTATTGACATTTCATCATCTTTCAAGATTGAAAAAATTGAAAATTCTTCTGTTTCTCTTAACATTGGCATTTTTTTATTTTTTCTAAAATGATCTATAACCAAATTATGAGAAATTCTCATAACCCAAGGTAAAAACTTTCCTTCTTCGTTATACGAATTAGACTTTAAAGTTTTAATAACCTTTATAAAAGTATCCTGAAAAACATCATCGCAAACATCTCTATCTGGAATTTTGGAGTAAATGAAACCGTAAATTTTTGTTTGGTGTCTTTTTATTAGTAAATCGAGGGCGTTTTCATTCCCCGCAACATAATCTTTAACCAACAAGGAGTCAGAAGTTTGAACATTAGCCATAATATTACAATTTAGTAAGTAGTTTTGAGTTTTTTTTCTAAAAAGTAATTTTATTGTATAGGCTTTGTTATTTTGTTGTTAAATATTAATCAAAGATTGCTAATTTATTTTCAATATTCCAAATCTTAAACACAAATTTAACGTTTATTGTGCAATAAAGTTCATTTAGGTTTCAGTTTTAGATAAAAACATACAATAATTTAATAAAATGTAAGTTAGATATTGAATTATCAATAGTGTTTTGGTTTAATTAAAAAATCCTGATTCATTTCGAAAACGAATCAGGACTTTATTTTTTTTGAAAATTTTTATTTTCTGCTCATTAATATTCTTAAAACATACCAGAACAATAACATTACTGATGCAAATAATTGCAATGCTGCTCCGACATATTGGTCTGTTCCAAATTGATCTTTAACTTGACTAGTTTGATACAAAATACTTCCTGATGCCAAAACAACCATTCCGACCGAAAACCAAAGTCCAAGATTAAATCCGAAAATCGCACCAGCAACTATTAATCCTAATGAAATAAATCCTCCTACTGTTATTGCTGTTCTTAGAAATGAAAAATCTGTTTTTGTAAAAAACACAACGGCAGTTAATCCTGCAAACATAAAAAGTGTAATCATTGCTGCTTGCGAAATTACTTCGACTCCAGCAGTATTTGCAGCAATAAAAATCATAGGCAAGAAAATTAATGCTTCTAGTAAAACATAAATTCCAAGACCCATATATTGTTTTTCTTTTGTTTCAGCAAAGACCAACTTGTTTGACATTGAAGTTCCTAACCAAAATAGTCCAAGAATAAATAACCAGCCAAACTTGTTGCCAACCATCATTAAAATCAGGCTGTCTGGAACTAATTTTAACAATAAAGCTTCGACTGCCATAAATGCTAAAATTGCAAATGCAACGTGCATATAAGTTTTTCTGTAAAATTCTGCTTGTTCAACACTTGTTGAATCGCCTACTAAAATGTTTTGTGTATTCATAGTTTTTGATTTTAATTGAGTTACAAATTTAATAAATTATTTTTTAATTATTTTGAATTTGTTTGATAATTTAAGGGTGAAAAAAAAGAGCAATCATAATTTCAATGAAAATTAAAATAATCACAATCCCTAAAAGTCTTGAACTTTCACGGACATTTGGCACATCGGTGAAAAGTCATAAATTATCTTCAACAATTTGTAATCTGTAATCTAAATCTTTAAAACGGGTATTAATGTCAAAATTGGCATTTAATAAACGATTTAAAACTGCCAAATCCTCATTATCCCAAACTAAATTTGGATCATCAAGAATATATAAATTATCTACAATACTATTTTTTACATTTAAAACTTTACCAATATATTTAAGTAAATTTGTTTAAGAAATGCTCAATCTTCCTTTTTTTTCTAATTCAATAATATAATGTTTGGATGATATAATTTGTGCATCGGTAAATACTTCATAATATTCTAAAGCCACAGATTGTCCAATATTTAGCATAACGATTCTTAAAATTGATGGGTCAATTTTAGAAACAGTTACAAAATCATTTTTGACTAAAGTTTTAATTTGTTGGCTGTCAACTTGAATTCTATATTCTTAAAAAGGGTTCAAATCTACCAAATCAGAAGCGTGATTTTTAAGAAAAATCATCATTTCGCTTTTTGCAACTTCGTCATAATTGGCAAAAACGAATACACCATAATCAAAAATATACAAATATCGATCTAAATCTGAAAAAGCATAAAAAATCTCAGAAGTTGATCCAGAAAAAGCCTCGGTTCTAAATTCTGAACGAAACTTTTTTATGTTAAAAGATTCTGATATTTGAAATGCTTCTGTTTTCATTTTTTTTCAATTTGTTTTATGAAATCATTTGTAAAATTGCTTAAGGAAACTAAATTACATCGAGATTATAGAATGAAGTTTCGTAATTTTTTCCGTCATTAGCAGTATGTCGGAATTTCCGACTAACTGAATTCTCGTTTAATTCATTGTCTTTGAATATATTACTCAAATGCTCAGTAATAGTTACTCGATTTTTTTGAAATAATTCTGCCATTTGCGCCTGCGAAGGCCAAACAGTTTCTTCATCCAATCGGGTTTCTATTTTAGTAATTCCGTCTTCGGTTTGATAAATCAAAAGACTGGTTTTATTTTCCTCCATAAATTAACTATTAG
>JAYVBR010000042.1:0-4629 GCA_043750395.1 Bacteroidota bacterium
AGTCGTTTTTCATATTTTATAAAATTAGTAAATATTGAAATGAATTGGAACGAAACACATATTAATATTTAGTTAAAAGTAAATTTGATACAGATTTTGACTTTTTTATTAGACACAGATTTTACAGATTCTCAGAGATTAAATTTTAAATTATTACATTTGTGAATTAATTATAGATATATTTAAAATGGAAACTTCAGAGAAAAAAGGTTTATTCACAGGATTGATTGATAAAGACGAAAAAGGCAATTATTTTTGTGGCGAATATTTGCTGGATTACAAAATGGTTGCAGCTAGCTTTCAGATTGGTGACAAAATAACTATTAAAACTGCAATTGTAAATCCAAGCGATTTGTCTTTTAAAGATTATGAGAAAAAATCGAAGAATTTTGCGATTTTTAATTTGAAACCGCAGCAATAATTTTTTAAATTAAAGTTTTTATGATTATTCGTGAAGCCAATATCAATGACATTCATCAAATTCAAATTATTAGAAATTTGGTAACCGAAAATACTTTGTCAAATCCGAGTTTAGTTACTAATAAAGATTGTGAACATTTCTTATTCACAAAAGGCAAAGGTTGGGTTTATGAAATTGATAGTAAAATTGTTGGTTTTTCAATTGTTGACTTGATTGACAACAACATTTGGGCACTTTTTATTAATCCAAAATTTGAAAAAAGAGGAATCGGAAAACAACTTCACAAAGTTATGCTAGATTGGTATTTTGAACAAACAAAAACAAATGTTTGGTTAGGAACATCGCCAAAAACCAAAGCCGAAAATTTTTACCGAAAATCTGGCTGGAAAGAAATTGGTCTTCACGGAAAAAATGAAATTAAGTTTGAAATGACTTTTGAAAATTGGAACAAAAATAATTAGACAATCTTCTTTTAAAACATTGTCTCTGAACCATCTTGAAATTAAATTTTTAAATTAGATTTTTTATTATTAGTTTTGCAAAAAATTTGAGAAAATAATATTTTCAATATTTCAAAATTGATATGAAAAAAATTACCGAATACAGAAAGTTACTTGAGGTTGATAAAATGGTTACGCTCAAGGATTTGAAAACAATTTACAGAAATGCGATGAAGGATTGTCATCCTGATAAATTTGCAGGGAATGAAGAGGGTTTGAAAATTGCCGAAGTGGAAAGTCAAAAAGTTATTGAAGCTTATCATTTTTTAGTAAGCATTAATCCTGAGACAGTTAAAGCTAATTTGCCTGAATATAATGAAACTATTTCGACATCGACAATCACTGATTATAAATATGTTGATAGTCGTTTGATAATTAACTTTGCAAACGGAAGCGTTTATGAATATATTTCGGTTCCAAGAGCGACTTATGTAAAAATGGTCAATGCTGAATCGCCGACTCGATTTGCAAAACGTCATATTATGCAAGCTTTTCCATATAGAAAAAGTAGCAACCAAGATTAAATTCTATTTATGATTGATATAAAAAAAGCCAACTTTTAATGTTGGCTTTTATATTTTCTAGAATATTTAGTTATTTTATATCCTCGTAAAACTTTTTTGTAATCCGCTTTAGAACCAATTCTTGTCATTGCACATCTGAATCCAATAAAATCGGTTGCTTTTTCTTGATTCAAAAATCTTCGTTGCGCAGGATCGAGCCAATAAGCTCGGTCGTTCCAAGAACCACCTTTATAAACTCGTGCTTTGTCGCTTATTAATGAATTTCTTTTATTGGTAGCATCTTTTAATTTTTTTATTTTTCCCAAACTATCAATCATAACTCTGTTAATAGGCGAATTGTACATTCTTTCTTTTTCAAGTTGCATTTTAGATTTTTGTGGTGTTCCTTTATAAAATCTTGACGATTCTTTGTCTCCATCACGATAATTTACATTATAACTTTTATCAAAATTAGTTCTCAAGTAAGTTTCAACTTCGTCGACAGGTACTTTTTGAATTTGACCAGGGAAATTTCTAGCTATTAATTTTCCTGTTTCTAGGGTATCGTACTGCATAGATTCTAATGTTGCAACATCAAATTTTCCATTTGGATTGAATTTATTTTTCATATAAATATTTCCTCTAAAATAGTTAAAATCAGATACTTCATCATCGGTTATAGGTCTGTAAACATCGTCGACCCACTCGGCAACATTTCCTGCCATATCATACAAACCAAAATCATTAGCTTCATAAGATTTCACTTTATTTGTTATATCAGCTCCATCATCGTCCCAACCAGCAATGCCGCCATAATCGCCTTTAGTTTGTTTGAAATTGGCAAGCTGATCCCCTTTTTTCTTGCGTTTGCCATTTCTGGTATAACTGCCTTTCCAAGGATATTTTTTTTGACCAAGTTGGTTATTTGCATATCGATTTCCAACATCGCCAGCAGCTGCATATTCCCACTCAGACTCTGTTGGAAGCCTGTATTCTATTGATAAAATTCCGTGTTTTCGTTGCACGTACAAATTAGTTTTTCTACCTGATTTAATTAATTTTTTTGTAAAAGTACCTCCTTGTGTTATGGACTGATCTCCGTTGTAAACTGTAGTTGGAGATGATAAATAAGTATCAGTATCAAAGGTTGTTTCGGCATTTACATCTTTTAAAGGGGCGTCACGTTTTATGAATCCTTCATTTTCAAGTATGGTTTCATTGTATCTGTTGGTTCTCCATTTTGAAAATTCTGTGGCTTGAATCCAATTTACACCTACAACTGGATAATCAGCATATGCTGGATAACGCAAATAATTGTTGGTCATTGCTTCACTAAATCCCAAACGATTTCTCCAAACTAAAGTGTCAGGTACTACTCCATTATATATATTAGCATATTTTAATTCACTTGGAGGAAAAACTTTTTTAATCCAAAATAAATATTCAGTGTACATAAAGTTGGTAACCTCTGTTTCATCTAGATAAAAAGATTGAACGTGTTGTCGAGAAGGAGCATTTACCCATTCTCTCATTTCGTCATCTTGCACTCTGCCTCTTACAAATGTTCCACCTTCAACAAATACCATTCCCGGTGCAGTTTCTTGTTTTGTGTATTTTGTGTTGTATGTAAAACCACCTTTCTTGTCATTTACTTTCCAACCAGTTGATGGAGAAACGTTATTAGAAACATTTCCACATTTGATAAAAAGTGAAATAACAACAAAAAGTATTGTAGGTTTAAAGTATTTTTTTAAAAAAATCATTTCTATTTGGGACATTTTGCAAATTTAGTGAATTTAATAAAACAAGTGTTAAAACATATTAAAAAACCGATAAAAAACATTTATTATACGATAAAATACTAAAAAAAGAACAATTACTAATGATAATAACTTGAAAATGAATTAGTTTTTTATGTCTATATTAAATTATAACAAAAAATTATGCTTTTTAAAATCAAAAATAAATACTTTTGCAACCTAAAATTAAAAAATTATAAAATGAAAAGAATAGCATTATTTTTAGCAGTAGCATCAACAATTGTTTCTTGTAGCAAAGTTGGAAAAAACGAGTACATAATTTCTGGAACTGCAAAAGGAATTGCAAACGGTCAAACCGTTGTTCTTGAAAAACAAGACGAATCAGGAATGAACTTGGTGCCAGTTGACACTGTAAAAGTAAAAGACGGAAAATTCGAAATAAAAGGAAAAGTTGTTGAGCCAGGATTATACACACTTCAAGTTGAAAAAGCGCAAGGAAAAATTCCAGTAATTCTTGAAACTGGCGAAATTAAAGTTGTTGTCGACAAAGACAGTATTCAAAAATCTAAAATTTCTGGAACTTACAGCAACGATGAGTTTTACAAATTTAATGAAAATATGAAAGTTACTTCTAAAAAAGTTCAAAAAGACTTAATGACTTTTCAAACTGCTAATATGGAAGCAATGAAAAAAGCACAAGAAGCCAAAGATACTGTTGTAATAAATAAATTAATGAAAGATTATAACAAAATTCAAGAATCAGTAACAGGAAAATATACAACTTATGCTGAAAGTCACGGCAAATCTTTTATTAGTCTTTTGATTGTTGACGGAATGTTAAAACAGCCTAAAGTTGAAATAGAAAAAATCAAAAAAATGTATGCTAATCTAGCAAAAGATTTGCAAAGTACTAAAATTGGTAAAGGAATTAAAACTGGAATAGATAATTTTGGAAAAGCACCAGCTGCCCCAGCAATGCCTCAAATGCCAGAACAAGCCCCTGTTGCTGCAAGTGCACCAACAGTTGGAAAATGAAGTTCAGATTTTTCGGGAAAAACTCCTGATGGAAAAACGTTTTCTTTAAAACAAGCCAAAGGAAAAATTACAATTATAGATTTTTGGGCCTCTTGGTGTGGCCCTTGTCGCAAAGAAAACCCAAGTGTTGTTGCTTTGTATAAAGAATTTCATTCGAAAGGTTTAAATATTATTGGAGTTTCTCTTGATGATGATGCCACAAAATGGAAAGATGCAATAGCAAAAGACGGATTAAATTGGTACCACGTATCTAATTTAAAAGGTTGGGAAGATCCAGTTGCTTTGCAATACCAAGTTAATGAAATTCCAACAACTTTTGTAATTGACGTAACTGGTAAAATACTTGCGAAAAATTTAAGAGGAACTGAATTAAGAAATAAAATTGCTGAATTGTTGCTGAAATAATCAAC
>JAYVBR010000043.1:0-4617 GCA_043750395.1 Bacteroidota bacterium
TAAATAAAAATTTTTCGATCGCTATAATTGGTTTCAATGATGTAATTTTTGAAAAATTTAAAGCCAATAATTCCGTTTACAGGAATTCCGATTTGAGCCGAGAAATTGAAATTTTGATCTAAAACAATATACAATTCGTGGTCGAAATCTATAAAATCTTTGCAAGTAAGTTTGTTGTTTATTGATTTTAAACCATCAACAAATTCCTCTTTTCCAAAACCTTTTAATTGAATTTTTTCAACATTCTTGAAACTTGATGTTTCTTCATCTTCAAGACCAAACAAAACGGTTTCTTCGACGCCGGTATCTAGCAAAAAATTCAATTCTAAACCATTTACATTTATAGGTATAAAAATTAAATTATTGATAAATTGAAACGGAATTGCAATTTTATTTTTATTGGAATTAAAAGTAAAACCATCTTGCGCTTTGCAAATTGCAAAACATAAGATAAATAGTACAATCAATAATTTTCTGTTCATAAAACTAATTTACACAAATTAAAGATATTTAAGTCAAAAAGAATTGTCTTTGACAAATAAATTACTGAAATTTGCAACATAAAACAATTTAACTATGCCGAAAGTATCAAATAAAGGGATGAATATGCCCGAATCACCAATCAGAAAATTGGTTCCTTATGCAGATATTGCTAAGAAAAAAGGCAATAAAGTATATCATTTAAATATTGGTCAACCAGATATTAAAACACCACAATGTGCACTTGATGCTGTTAAAAATGCTGATATTTCTGTGTTAGAATACAGTCATTCGGCTGGTTTTGAAAGTTACAGAAAAAAATTATCTCAATATTATATCAATCACGGTTTACCAATAAATCTTGAAGATATTATAATTACCACTGGCGGTTCAGAGGCTTTACTTTTTGCAATGGGAAGCGTTTGTGACAGTGGCGACGAAGTCATTATTCCTGAACCTTTTTATGCCAATTATAATGGTTTTGCAACAGCTTCTGGTGTTTCGGTTGTACCAGTTATTTCGACTATCGAAACTGGTTTTGCTTTGCCACCAATTGCCAATTTCGAGAAATTAATAACTCCGAAAACCAAAGCTATTGTTATTTGTAATCCAGGAAACCCAACTGGATATTTATATTCTCACGAAGAAATTTTGCAATTGGCGGCATTGGTAAGAAAATACGATTTGTTTTTGATTGCTGATGAAGTTTATCGGGAATTTGCTTACGACGGACACAAACATTATTCGGTTATGAATGTGCCAGGATTGGAACAACACGCCATTATGATAGATTCGGTTTCGAAAAGATTCTCGATGTGTGGCGCACGAATTGGTTGTATCGTATCCAAAAACAAGGAATTAATGGCAACCGCAATGAAATTTGCACAAGCAAGATTGAGTCCGCCCACATTTGCTCAAATTGCAAGTGAAGGTGCTTTGGACACGCCACAATCTTATTTTGATGATGTGATTGAAGAATATATCGAACGCAGAAATGTATTAATCGAAGAACTAGAAAAAATTGATGGTGTAATAGTTGCCAAACCAAAGGGTGCTTTTTATTGCATAGCAAAATTGCCAATCGACAATGCCGATAAATTTGCACAATGGCTTTTGGAACATTACCAATATAACGGCGAAACGGTTATGGTTGCTCCAGCCGCTGGATTTTATTCAACAAAAGAAGTTGGTTTAACCGAAGTTCGAATTGCTTATGTCTTGAAAAAAGAAGACTTAATTAAATCGGTTGAAATTTTGAAGAATGCGATTGTAACTTACAATCAGTTAAAAAATATTGAAGAGTTAGTTAACTAATTTTATTTAAATACAAAAAAAAGCAAATTTCAATAATGAAATTGGCTTTTTTTATAAAAATTCTAAAATTTTTATTCATTCATAGAAATCAAAAACTCTTCGTTGTTTCTGGTTTTCTTAATTCGATCGTTTATAAAATCCATTGCTTCGACAGGATTCATATCGGCGAGGTATTTTCGTAAAATCCACATTCTGTGCAAGGTTTTTTCATCAAGAAGCAAATCATCACGTCGTGTGCTTGATGAAGTCAAATCAACAGCAGGGAAAATTCGTTTGTTAGCAATTTTTCTATCCAATTGCAATTCCATATTTCCAGTTCCTTTAAACTCTTCGAAAATAACTTCGTCCATTTTCGAGCCAGTTTCTGTCAGTGCGGTTGCAATAATACTCAGTGAACCACCATTTTCTACATTTCTGGCGGCTCCGAAAAAACGTTTTGGTTTTTGCAAAGCGTTAGCATCAACGCCACCACTCAAAACTTTTCCAGAAGCTGGTTGAACTGTATTATAGGCTCTTGCCAAACGAGTTATTGAATCTAGAAGTATCACAACATCGTGCCCACATTCGACCAAACGTTTTGCTTTTTCTAGAACAATATTGGCAATTTTTACGTGTTCTTGTGGTTCACGATCAAATGTAGATGCAATAACTTCGCCACGAACACTTCGCTGCATATCTGTAACTTCTTCAGGTCGTTCGTCAATCAGCAATACAATTAAATAAACCTCTGGATGATTGGCTGCGATGGCATTGGCAATGTCTTTAAGCAACATTGTTTTTCCAGTTTTAGGTTGTGCCACAATCATTCCGCGTTGCCCCTTGCCTATTGGCGAAAACAAATCAATAATTCTTGTGGAAATCGAACTTCCTTTTTCTGCCAATCTAAATTTTTCTTTTGGGAAAATTGGTGTCAAATGTTCAAATGAAACTCTGTCGCGAACTACTTGTGGATCGTGACCATTAATTTTTAGAACACGAACCAACGGGAAAAATTTTTCTCCTTCTTTTGGTGGACGAACAACACCTTTAACTGTGTCTCCAGTTTTTAGACCAAACAATCTAACTTGCGAGGTTGATAAATAAATATCATCAGGCGAAGCTAAATAATTGTAATCTGATGAACGTAGAAAACCATAACCGTCGGGCATCATTTCTAAAACGCCTTCGCTTTCTATAATTCCATCAAATTCGAAATCAGAATCTCTAAAATTATTTTTCTTATTCTTGAAATTCGGATTCACATTACCGTTTCCGTTTTGGTTTCCGTTTTGGTTTGGATTATTTTGTTTTTTTTGTTGATTCGAGTTTTGTGGTTTTTCTGAAATGTTTTCTAAGCTTTCATCAGATTTATTTTCATCAACAACAATATTTTCGTCATTACTAGACTCTTCATCTTCATCATTCAATTCATTCGAAACATTTTCTAAAGCTACTTTTTCGGCTTTTTCTTGTTTCAAAGCCATTTTACGTTCGTATTCGGCTTTGTTGAATTTAGTAACCTTATTTCCTTTTTTTGGAGAAGATTCTGAAACTTCAGTTTTAACTTCTTCAGAAACTTCAACAGGTTTTGTTTCAATAATTTCAGGTTCAGAAAACAATGAAACTGGTTCAGGCTTAACTATTGCTGGTTTTTTTTCAGCAACAATTCTTGTTCTTTTTGGTTTATCGTCAGCTGTTTCAACAATTTCTATTGCTTTTGGGGCATCAGATTTTGATTGCTGTTCTAAAATAAGACTTATTAAATTGTCTTTTTTTACACCAGTAAATTTAATGGTTTTTGATAATTTTGCAATGTCTTGAAGCTCAGCTAGCTTCATTTCTTTAAGTACAGAAATGTCAAACATAAATGTTTACAGAGTTTAATTGATTGTGGAAAATGATAAAATGTAGGATTTTTTTATTCTTGAATTAATCGTAAAATGAAGTACTTACGATTTTATAATGCAATAATACGAATATTTTTTAAATTACAATAGCATTTTTGAAAAAGATACTATATTTTTGCTAAAATTTTTAATAAAATGTTACAACGCATACAAACTGTATATTTAATTTTAGCACTTTTGATTGCTGGAATTTTGCCGTTTTTTCTTCCATTATATAAATTAAGTTCTGGGATAGAAGTTTTTTTTATGCAAAATATGGTTTATGTAACTTTGTTTGGTTTGAGTTTGACCTTATCATTATTGAGTATTTTATCATATAATAAAAGACAAAATCAATTTGTAATCAACAGATTGAATATGATTTTAAATTTAATTTTATTAGGATTGTTTGTATATCGTTCGCTTAATGTATCTGGAGAAACCGAAATGGTTTCTGAGAAAGGTATTGGGATGTTTCTACCTATTATTGTTATTGTTTTGCTTGTTTTGGCAAACAAAGCTACGAAAAAGGATGAAGATCTTGTAAAATCGGTGGACAGGTTGAGATAAACCTATAATATTAATTTATTAGTGCGAAGGAAATCCGAAATGAAAGTTTCGGATTTTTTTTTTTCTAAAAAACAAGTTTCTCCAAAACAATAAACTCTAATTTCTCCCCAGAAATAACATCGTCAGAATGATTTTCAGGAAAAGGTTCTCGCGCTCCAGTATCAAAATATCCGTGGCGGTTGTACCAATTTATTAATTCGATTCTTGACGAAATTACTGTCATAACAATTTTCGGCAAACTTTTTTTAATGGCAAATTCATCAGCAAATTTTAATATTTTTTTACCAATACCGCTATTTTGTAATTCGGGATTTACACACAACATTCCTAAATATAGCTTGTTTACTTTTTCGACCAAAAGCACACAACCCAAAATTTGATTGTTTTC
>JAYVBR010000044.1:0-10677 GCA_043750395.1 Bacteroidota bacterium
TGGTTGGATTAGGATAAATACTAAATCCATTTGTTAAATTGAACTGATTGTTTGACAAAACAGGACAAGAAATTAAGGTTGGGATTTTTCTTGTAATGCTAGATGCATCTCCTAATTGACCATACAAGTTATTTCCCCACATATATAATGTTCCGTCGGATTTTAGTCCAGCGCAATGGGAAACTCTAGAATTTATATATTCCCAGGTATCAATTACCGAAGAAACAGCAGTTGGATTTGATTTGGGTAAAAACGTGTTGTCCCCTAATTGAGCAGAAACATTACCACCCCAAGACCATAAAGTTCCGTTGGTTCTTTTAACAAGAGTATGTTTTTGACCTCTTGTTATTTTTTGGAAAGTGTTTCCTGCATCTATATTTATTGGAGCCGATTGAGCTGCTGCTGCTCCACTTAATCCATTACCTAATTGTCCATCGGTGTTATCGCCCCAAGTCCATAGTGAACCATTGGTTTTAAGTGCAATACTATGTTTTATGGCTGCTTCTACGGTCTGCCAATCAGTGGCTGTCCCGATTTGGGTTGGAACAATTTTATCAATGATAGAACCATTACCTAGTTTACCAAAATTATTTTGACCGCAACCCCACATAGTACCATTGTTTTTAATAGCCATTGTGTGAGTAGTACCTGCTGAAACGTATGCCCAGTTTGTATCTGTTCCAATTTGGGTTGGTGTTGTTAAAATATTTCCCGTTCCAAATGTATTATCGCCCAATTGACCATATACATTTTCACCCCAAGCCCAAAGTGTTCCATTGCTTTTTAATGCTATTGAATATTCATCTCCTGCACTAATAAATACCCAATCATTATCAGTTCCTAATTGAGTTGGTAGCAATATGTTTTGACCTATTGCTGGGTTTCCTAATTGTCCAGTTGTATTTCGCCCCCAAACCCATAATGTTCCATCTAATTTTATAGCTAAGCTGTGTGCATTTCCTGAAGAAATTTTTGACCAATTCAAGTCGACACCAACTTTAGTGGGAATATTCTTTGAATTGAAGTCGCCAAGTCCTAATTGTCCAGCTTGGCTTCTGCCCCAAGACCATAATGAATTATCTGCTCCTATTCCTAATGTATGAGCACCACCAGTTGACACTTTAGACCAACACTGCGAATAAGAAAAGAATGAACTTAATGAGAATAGTGATAAGAATAAAATTTTATTCATAGGTTTAATTTTTATCTTGAATAATCATATAGATTTGGGAAAAATATGTTATTCGTAGTTAACAAGACTAAATATAATTTGTAAACATACAATAAAATAACTTATTAACAAATTTTCTGATAATTATTTTTCTTAAAACATAAAACAACTCTTAAAATCAATCTATTGACTTATTCTTTAAATAAAGACTTTTCGACAATTGTTAATAACTTCAAAAAAACACAAATTAAAATTAAAATATTGAGAACTATTGAAATTCGAAGCCATTTTAGCTTTATAAATTGACGATTTTATTCGGAATGAATGTAAAAGTCTCATTATAGTCAAAAAAATATGTTTTAATATTTTTTAAATAATAAGATTTAATGTACTTTTGCACCAAATTTCAGAAAACAAATTTTAAGACAATTTACAATATGGTTTTTTCTAACAAATCACTCCTATATATAATAGCAATATTTTTTGCTGGTTTTTTTAGTTTAAATGCAAATCCTGTTGCGGAAAAAACCACCGAAATTAAAGATGAAAAAGCTATTTTAAAATCTGAAATAAAAGAGTTTATTAATCATCACCTTCAAGATTCGCATGATTTTTCAATTTTTGCTGACAAAGAAACTGGCGAACATTATGGATTTTCTTTAC
Organism: Bacteroidota bacterium; assembly: GCA_043750395.1. Classification (GTDB taxonomy): domain Bacteria; phylum Bacteroidota; class Bacteroidia; order Flavobacteriales; family Flavobacteriaceae; genus Flavobacterium. Next base: position 1,835 of record JAYVBR010000044.1, read on the forward strand.
CAATAATTATTTGGGATAATAGTTTAGAAATTTTTTCATCATCAAGATTTCATCACGGAGAGCATGTTGCTGAATCAAACGGAAAATTTTATACAATAAATCACCACGATGGTAAAATCTATAAAGTTGATGGTTCAAAAGGAAAAATAATCGAAAACGAAGAAACTGGTCATCCGTCTAACATTAGACCAATTGATTTTTCAATAACAAAAGGGGTTTTAGGAATTTTCTTTGTTGCTTTTCTTATGTTTTTCTTATTTAAAGGATTGGCAAAATCTTACACTAAAAATAATGGTATTTCTTCCGGACCGGGAAGAATTTTTGAGCCACTTGTGCTATATGTAAGAGATGAAATTGCTATTCCAAACATAGGAAAAAATTATAAAAAATATATGAGTTATTTGTTAACAATTTTCTTCTTTGTATTCTTCCTTAATATATTAGGACTTACACCATTAGGGTTTAATGTTACTGGAAATATAACGATTACACTATCATTAGCAGTAATTACTTATCTAATAACCACATTTACAGCCAATAAAAATTATTGGTCTCACATGTTGTGGATGCCGGGTGTTCCAGTAATTTTAAGACCTGTGCTAGCTGTAATAGAATTATTAGGAACAATCATCAAACCATTTTCGTTAATGATACGTTTATACGCCAACATGATGGCAGGTCACGTAGTATTGATGAGTATTATCGGATTAATGTTTTTATTTAAAAGTTGGTTAGGAAGCTCATTGTCACTGGTTTTAGCTTTTGGTTTATCAATTTTGGAAATTTTGGTAGCATTTTTACAGGCTTACATATTTACAATGTTATCATCATTGTATTTTGGTGCAGGAAACGAAGAGCATCATCACGAAGAAGCACATTAAATTTTAGATTTTTGAAACTTGATTTTTGATTGCAGATTTTGCAATTCTGAAATCAAAAATCGTTAATCTTCAATCTAAAATCAAAAAGAACGTTTAATTTTAATTTTATATATTATGCAAATTCCAGAAATTGTTGGAGCAGGATTGATTGTAATCGGAGCAGGTTTAGGTATTGGTAGAATTGGTGGTTCAGCAATGGACGCTATTGCTCGCCAACCAGAAGCTTCAGGAAAAATCCAAACAGCTATGATTATCGCAGCTGCACTTATTGAAGGTATTGGTTTCGCTGCTTTATTCGCGAAATAAAACTTTTTAAACAATAGTTACAACGGTTGGTTGTAACTATTGTTTTATTTTAAATTAAGAATGTTAAAATCCAAAATTACTGTAAAAAGTAATTTTAAAATTATAAAAAATGGATAAATTAATAAATGATTTCTCGTTTGGATTATTTTTCTGGCAATTATTAATATTTGTTGGATTAATCTTTTTATTGAAAAAATTCGCTTGGAAACCAATTCTTGACGCTGTTAATGAGCGTGAAGAAGGTATAAAAAACGCATTACTTTCGGCTGAAAATGCTAAAAAAGAAATGCAAAACCTGCAAGCCGACAATCAAAGAATTTTGCAAGAAGCTAGATTAGAGCGTGACACAATGCTTAAAGAAGCACGCGAAATGAAAGAAAAAATGATTGCAGATGCAAAAACTGAAGCACAAGCAGCTGGTTTGCAAATGATTCAACAAGCTAAAACGGCAATCGAAGCTGAGAAAAATGCTGCAATGGCAGATATTAAATCGCACGTTTCTAATTTGTCAATCGAAATTGCTGAAAAATTATTGAAAAGTGAATTAACTAACAAAGATTCTCAAATGCAATTGGTAGAGAAAATGTTGGCTGATGCAAAATTAAACTAATTATGGCAAATTCAAGAGCAGCAATTCGTTACGCAAAAGCAATTTTAGATCTAGCTAGTTCTAAAAATAATGCAGAAGTTGTTGCGAATGATATGAAAAGTATTGCAAGTAATATTGATTCTAATTTAGAATTGAGTAATTTTATTCAAAATCCGACAATTAGCGTAGATGTGAAAGAAAAAGCCTTGTTAGAAGTTTTTGTAGATGCCAATTCGGTTACCAAAGGGCTGTTTCATTTGTTATTCGAAAACAAAAGATTTGAAATTCTTGGGGCAATTGCAACTGAATTTAATAATCTTTTTGATGAATCAAATGGTGTTCAAGTTGCAAAAGTAACAACCGCAATTGAAATGGATGCCGCTTTAGAAGCTAAAGTATTAGCTAAAATTGCAACATTTTCTGACAAGAAAATCACAATAGAAAACACAATAGATCCATCAATAATTGGAGGGTTTATTCTTAGAATAGGCGACAAGCAATACAACGCTTCAGTAGCCAACAGATTACAAGTTTTAAAAAGAGAACTTTCTAATTAAAGAGAGTTTGCGTAAGGTATAGCAGCGAAAAGCCCACAGACAAATGAAGTGATAACGGAATTTGACGAGGACTTGAAGCGAATAGCCCGACCTGAAATTGCGGCGAAGCAAAGCAATTGAAGGTCACGCCCAAAAAATATAAATTAAAGATTATAATAATAAATTATTATGGCAGAAATTAAACCAGCTGAAATATCAGCAATATTAAGAAAACAAGTAGAAGGTTTTGAATCGGGTGCAACTTTAGAAGAAGTTGGGTCGGTACTTCAAGTTGGAGATGGAATTGCTCGTATTTATGGGCTTTCTAATGTTCAATATGGTGAATTAGTTGAATTCGATAACGGATTAGAAGCTATCGTTTTGAACCTTGAAGAAGACAATGTTGGTGTGGTACTTTTAGGACCATCAACTGGTATAAAAGAAGGTTCGACTGCAAAAAGAACACAAAGAATTGCTTCTTTAAAAGCAGGTCACGGTCTTGTTGGTCGTGTTGTTAACACACTTGGTTTTCCAATCGATGGTAAAGGACCAATTGCTGGCGAACTTTTTGAAATGCCTTTAGAGAGAAAAGCACCTGGAGTTATTTTTCGTCAACCAGTTACTGAACCACTGCAAACTGGAGTAAAAGCAGTAGATGCTATGATTCCGGTTGGTCGTGGACAACGTGAATTGGTAATTGGTGACCGTCAAACTGGAAAGTCAACAGTTTGTCTTGACACAATTTTGAATCAAAAAGAATTTTACGATGCAGGAAAACCTGTATTTTGTATATATGTTGCTATCGGGCAAAAAGCTTCGACTGTAGCAGGAATTGCTAAAATGTTAGAAGAAAAAGGAGCAATGGCTTATACAGTTATTGTTGCTGCAAACGCTTCTGATCCTGCGCCAATGCAAGTTTATGCACCATTCGCTGGAGCTGCAATTGGAGAATTTTTTAGAGATTCTGGTCTTCCAGCTTTGATTGTTTATGACGATTTGTCTAAACAAGCAGTTGCTTATCGTGAGGTTTCTTTGTTATTAAGAAGACCACCGGGACGTGAGGCATATCCTGGAGACGTTTTTTACTTACACTCTCGTTTATTAGAGCGTGCTTGTAAAGTAATTGCCAATGACGAAATTGCAAAAAACATGAACGATTTGCCAGATTCTTTAAAAGGAATCGTAAAAGGTGGAGGTTCTTTGACAGCATTGCCAATTATCGAAACACAAGCGGGAGACGTTTCTGCCTATATCCCAACTAACGTAATTTCGATTACAGATGGTCAGATTTTCCTTGATGGAGATTTGTTTAATTCTGGTGTTCGTCCTGCAATTAACGTAGGTATTTCGGTATCTCGTGTTGGAGGAAATGCACAAATTAAATCAATGAAAAAAGTTGCTGGAACTTTAAAATTAGACCAAGCGCAATTTCGTGAATTAGAAGCTTTTGCTAAATTTGGTTCTGATCTTGATGCAGTTACTTTGAACGTAATTGAAAAAGGAAAACGTAATGTTGAAATCTTGAAACAAGGTTTAAACTCTCCTTACACTGTTGAAGATCAAGTAGCTATAATCTACGCTGGTTCTAAAAACTTATTGAGAAACGTACCTGTAAATAAAGTAAAAGAATTCGAAAAAGATTTTATCGAATACTTGAACAACAAACACCGTGACACGCTAGATGCTCTAAAAGCAGGAAAATTAGACGATAACATTACTGATGTTATTGCTAATGTTGCTAAAGAATTATCAGCGAAATATATTTAAGCTAGAATCTAGAAGTTGGAAGTTTGAAATTTAGTTTTCCTACTTCTAACTTCAATCTTCTAACTTCAAACCTAAAAACATGGCAAACCTTAAAGAAATCCGTAACAGAATTACTTCCGTTTCATCGACGATGCAAATTACATCGGCTATGAAAATGGTTTCGGCTGCAAAACTGAAAAAAGCACAAGATGCAATTACAGCAATGCGACCTTATGCCGAAAAATTAACCGAATTATTACAAAACCTTTCATCGACACTTGATGGCGATGTTGGCGGCGAATTCACAACACAACGCGAAATCAAAAAAGTATTGGTTGTTGCAATAACTTCGAATAGAGGTTTGTGTGGTGCATTTAACACCAATGTAATAAAAGAAGTAAAAAGTCGTGCTGAATTTTACAAAGGAAAACAAGTTGATGTTTTTGCAATTGGCAAAAAAGGAAACGATGTTTTAACCAAAACTTTATCGGTTGTAAACAATGAAAGTTCAGTTTTTGATTCTTTGACATTTGATAATGTTGCCAAAATTGCTCAAACTTTAACAGATAAATTTATAACTGGCGAATACGACAGAATTGAAATTATTTACAATCAGTTTAAAAATGCTGCAACACAAATTGTTCAAACAGAACAGTTTTTGCCTTTAGCAGCGATAAAAACTGACAAAGAAGCTTCAACTGGCGATTATATTTTTGAACCATCAAAAGAAGAAATTGTATTGACCTTGATTCCTAAATCATTGAAGACACAACTTTATAAAGGAATTAGAGATTCATTCGCATCAGAGCACGGCGCACGTATGACTGCAATGCACAAAGCAACCGACAACGCAACCGAACTTAGGAACCAATTGAAACTGACTTACAACAAAGCGCGTCAAGCTGCAATTACCAACGAAATTTTAGAAATTGTTGGTGGAGCCGAAGCTTTGAAAGGGTAAAATTTAACAGTTCCATTATTTCAAATATTTTTTACCATAATTTTTTAAAAATCATTTATGAAGTCAATTTTCTTTACTTTAACATTTATATTGTTTTTTGTATCTAGTTGTTCAACAGTAGCAACAATTGTAACAGATGATATTAAACTTTCTAATTTAAAACAGACAAACTCTGATTCAATAAAAGTTTTTTCAAAAAAAGATATTGGAAAAAATTTTAAAATAATTGGACAAGTTGTAGCATGTGCTGATGCTGGAGAAAACGCATCAGTTTCTGTTGATTTATTAAAAGAACAAGCAGCATTATTAGGTGCTGATGCAATTTTTGATTTGAATCTTTCAATAACTATGGGTTATTGGTCAAATGGGATAAAAGCAACAGGAACTGCAATTAAATACGAATAAATAAAAAATAAAATGAAAAAAATTATATGTTACTTATTAATTGTGTTTATTTTTAATAGTTGTAGTATTGCAACACATTATGTTCAATCTGGAAGTACAACTTACCCTGTAACAAAAGACTCAAATATTTTAATTTATTCTAATACTTGTGACAAACAGTTTGATATAATTGGAAACGTTGCAGTTCTTGCTGCCTTAGGAGATGAACAAGCTGTTAAAGTTTTAAAGAAAAAAGCAGCTGAATTAGGCGCTGATGCAATAATTGAAGTTAAACTTGATAAAATTTCAAGTTATAATCAATCTTGTGGAATATCAGGAATTGCAATAAAATTCAAATAATATACATAATTACATATTTTATAAGCTCAATTAAAACTGATTTACAACAAAGCACGACAAGCGGCAATTACTAACGAAATTTTAGAAATTGTTGGTGGGGCTGAAGCTTTGAAAGGGTAGATGATTGCAGATTTTGATTAATGATTTTTAGATTTATAGAAATCCTGACAATTAATTTGTTGGGATTTTTTTTTATTCAAGTTAAAGATAAATTTATACATTTGTAACAAATTCTAAAACAATGAGTGCGATAATTACTAATTTTTCAGATTTAGATTTGACCAAAACTTATAGTTATGCGGATTACTTGCTTTGGCAATTTCAGGAACGTGTTGAATTAATTAAAGGCAAAATATTCGAAATGAGTCCAGCACCATCTCGCAAACACCAACTAGTTTCAAGCGTGCTAAATCGATATTTAGATCGATATTTTGAGTTTCGACCTTGTGGATTATATTATGCTCCATTTGATGTTCGATTGGTAAATTTCAAGAAAAGCAATGATGATAAAAAAGTTTTTACAGTTGTTCAGCCAGATTTATGTGTAGTTTGCGACGAAAGTAAACTTGATGATCGAGGCTGTATTGGCGCACCAGATTTGGTAATTGAAATTTTATCGCCAGGAAATTCTAAGAAAGAAATGGGAATAAAATTTAATTTATATGAAGAAAATCACATAAAAGAATATTGGATAGTTGAACCTGCCGAAAATTCAATTTTTGTTTACACACTTCGAGACGGAAAGTATATTGGATTAAAGCCTTGCATAGAAGGTGAAAAAATAACAAGTTCTCTATTTCCTGAACTTGACTTTGATATAGAAAAGATATTTGCTGATATTTAAACTTTTAGAATCAAATATATTAGTCTAAATAATTAATTTTTTTGGAAATTGTTTTTGTAATTTATGTTAATTTTTATTAATTTTGTTAAATCTATCTCTACAAAATGAAAAAAGTTACATTTCTTGTTTTTTTAATAATACTTTCAAATTTTAGTTTTGCACAAAATCTATCGAAAACTCAAAAACTAGAAGCAACTTGCAAAGTTTGGGGTTTCTTGAAATATTATCACCCGAAAGTTGCTAGTGGCGAATTTAATTGGGACCAAAAACTATTCGAAGTATTACCTAAAATCGAAAAAGCAAAAAACCAAAACGAATTTTCTTTAGTTTTAGAAAACTGGATTACTTCACTTGGTGAAATTAAAAAAGTAGAACCAATAATTCAACCAAAAGATACACTTTATTTCGATAAAAATTTTGATTTATCTTGGATTGATAAAAACAAATTGTTATCCAAAAAACTTTCAAAAAAACTCCGATTTATTGAAAGAAACAGACATCAAGGTAAACAACATTATGTTCACGTATTTCAAGCAAATCAAATTTCTATCAAAAACGAAGACTTTTCAACATTTAATTATGAGTCTAAAAACGAAAGAATTCTTGGTATGTTCATGTATTGGAATTTGATTGAATATTTTTTTCCAAATAAATATTTAATGGATATTAAATGGGATAAAACTTTAGAAGAAATGCTTCCAAATTTTATTGAGGCAAAAAACGAAGTTGGGTTTTTTCTTGCTTTTCAAAAATTAACAGTTAGATTAAACGATTCACACGTTGTGTTTCATAAATATGACGGTGTAAAAAAACATTATTTGCCAATTATCGCCAAAATAATTGATGAAAAAATGATAATTACCGAAATATTAGACAGTACAATTGTCAAAAAAGATGGTATAAAAACAGGAGATTTAATGGTCAAAATTAATGACAAAGAAATTAAAGAACTTATTGAAGAAAAACGAAATTTAATAAGTGCTTCTAACGAATCATCTTTTTTAAATAGAATTACCGAACCCATTCTAACTGGTACAGATGATTCCATCAAAATAGAATTTTTAATTGACGGTAAAAATATAATCAAAAACATAAATTGGGTTGATTTAAATGAAAACAGATATAGTTTGAGAAACAAACCCAATTACAAAAAAGGAGTAGCTAAATTAAAATTGTTAGCCAACAATATAGGTTATGTAAACATGGGGCTTTTGAAAGAAAAAAATATTCCAGCAATGATTGAAGAATTGAAGTCAACCAAAGCAATAGTTTTTGATTTGAGAAATTATCCAAATGGTACTTTATTTGAGGTCGCAAATTTTTTAAATTCTAAAGAGCAACCTTTTGTCATTTATACTAATCCAGATTTGACTTATCCAGGTCGTTACAAATGGACTCAAGTTGATTCTTGTGGAAAAGAGAATCCAAATAATTACAAAGGTAAAGTAATAATTCTTTTAAATGAAGATTCGGTTAGTCAACCAGAATGGACAGCAATGGGCTTTCAAACTGCTGGCAACACAACAATTATTGGCAGTCAAACTGGCGGCGCAGATGGTAATGTTAGTGATATACAAGTGTTTAAACAGATTTTTACACAATTTACAGGACTTGGCGTTTACTATCCCGACCGAAGACAAACCCAACGAATCGGAATCATTCCAGATATCGAAGTAAAACCAACGATTCTTGGCATTCAACAAGGCAAAGACGAAGTTTTGGATAGAGCCATACAATTTATTGAAACAGGAAAATAGAAATAAAATTGCTACTTTTGATAAAAAAATGCAACTTAAAGAACTCGTCACAATCCAACAAATGTTTTCGCAATTCGAAATCATAACTCATTTATATCCAAACATATCCAAGGAGAAATACCAAAGTTATCTTCAAGAAATGATTCCACACAACTACAAACAACTTGCAGTTTTCGAAAACGATTTTTGTGTTGCATTAACAGGTTTTTGGACAGGAACCAAACTTTGGTCGGGCAAATACATCGAAATTGATAATTTTATAGTTCATCCAAACCAACGTATGAAAGGTTTAGGCAAACTTATGACAGATTATTTAGACCAAAAAGCCAAAGATTTAGGTTGCACAATGATAGTTCTCGATGCATTTACAGGCAATTTCAAAGCGCATCGGTTTTATTACAACCAAGGTTATGCGCCAAAAGGTTTTCATTTTGTGAAAATTATTGACGAAAATGGGTTATCATAGAGTAGACTTTTAG
>JAYVBR010000045.1:0-4604 GCA_043750395.1 Bacteroidota bacterium
TTAGCAGACAACTCATCTGATGTGACCTATGTGCAACAAATGCCTTCGCAACAACAGCAAATACAACAAACTGTTCCTGCACAACATGCAGCTCCAGCGGCAGCAACTCCTGTTGCAGTAGCTCCAGTTGTTGATGAAAACGCAAAATATGTTGTAATAAAATCTCCTATTATTGGAACATTTTACCGTAAACCATCGCCAGACAAACCTATGTTTTGCGAAGTTGGAACCAATATTGCAAAAGGTGATGTGCTGTGCGTAATCGAAGCAATGAAATTATTTAACGAAATCGAATCTGAAATTTCTGGTAAAATCGTTAAAATTCTTGTTGATGATATGTCACCAGTAGAATTTGACCAACCATTATTTTTAGTAGATCCATCGTAAAGATTTTAGAATGTAAATTTATAATTGTAGATTTTTGATTTATTCTATTTTTTAAATTTAGAATTTTTAAATCTGAAGTCCAAATTTAAAAAAATCTAATGTCTAATTGTATAATTATCTAATTCAAAAGATATGTTCAAAAAAATACTTATAGCCAATCGAGGCGAAATAGCATTGCGTATTATTCGTACTTGCCGAGAAATGGGCATAAAAACAGTAGCTGTTTATTCAACCGCGGATGCTGAAAGTCTTCATGTAAAATTTGCTGATGAAGCAGTTTGTATTGGTCCCCCACCTAGCAATTTGTCTTATTTGAAAATGTCAAATATTATTGCAGCAGCAGAAATTACAAATGCTGATGCAATTCACCCAGGTTATGGGTTTTTGTCTGAAAACGCTAAATTTTCTAAAATTTGTGCCGAACACGGTATTAAATTTATTGGTGCTTCGCCAGATATGATCGACAAAATGGGTGACAAAGCATCTGCGAAAGCAACTATGAAAGCGGCTGGAGTGCCTTGTGTTCCAGGTTCTGAAGGAATTTTAGAGTCATATGAACAAGCTGAACAAATTGCAGATGAATTTGGATATCCAGTAATGCTAAAAGCTACGGCTGGAGGCGGTGGAAAAGGAATGCGTGCAGTTTGGAAAAAAGAAGATTTATTGAAATCGTGGGAAAGTGCGCGCCAAGAATCGGCGGCAGCATTCGGAAACGACGGAATGTATCTCGAAAAATTAATCGAAGAACCACGACATATTGAAATTCAAGTTGTTGGTGATTCTTTCGGGAAAGCTTGTCATTTGTCAGAAAGAGATTGCTCAGTGCAACGCCGTCATCAAAAACTGACCGAAGAAACTCCTTCACCATTTATGACCGACGAATTGAGAAATAAAATGGGAGAAGCTGCTGTAAAAGCAGCCGAATTTATTAAATATGAAGGTGCTGGAACTGTAGAGTTTTTGGTTGACAAACACCGAAATTTCTATTTTATGGAAATGAATACCCGAATTCAAGTTGAACATCCAATTACAGAGCAAGTTATAGATTACGACCTTATTCGTGAACAAATAATGGTTGCCGCTGGAATTCCAATTTCAGGAAAAAATTATTTCCCGAATCTTCACGCAATCGAATGTCGAATTAATGCCGAAGATCCATATAATGATTTTCGTCCATCACCAGGAAAAATAACAGTTTTACATTCGCCAGGCGGACACGGAGTTCGTTTAGATACACATGTTTACGCAGGTTATACTATTCCACCGAATTATGATTCGATGATTGCCAAGTTAATCACTACAGCTCAAACCCGACAGGAAGCAATCAATAAAATGAAACGTGCGTTGGACGAATTTGTCATAGAAGGAATTAAAACAACAATCCCGTTTCACAGACAATTAATGGACGAACCTGCATATGTAGCTGGAGATTATACAACAGCATTTATGGACACTTTCAAAATGAAAACCCAACAAGATTAATTTTATAAAAATCTCAATTTAAAAAGTTGAGATTTTTTTTGATTTAATATTTAATTCTTCACAATGAATAACGGAATCGAAATCTTGTGACGTAATTTATCTACGGTTGTTCCAAACAATAAATCTTTAAAACCTGTATGACCGTGTGTTCCCATAACCAAAATATCAAAATTTCCTGAATTTATAATATTCGGAATTACTTTATTGGGTCTACCAAATCCTAGTTTGGTTTCAACTATAAAACCTTTTTCGGTTAACATTTCTTTATATTCTTGCAATAATTTTTCGTCAATAGTTGTTTCATGATCATCAATATCTTCTCCAAACATCATTGCTCCAACAGTTTCTACAACGTGGATCAATGTGTAATTGGCATCAATACCACCAAGTTCAAAAGCATTGTTTATAGCAACTTCATCAGCCGAAGAAAAATCTACCGAAATGGCAATATTCTTTTTATTATAGGTTGCAGTTGGCGAAAATTTCAAAACTAGATTGTGTGGTGAATGATTGTCAATGTCTAATTTTGATTTCGTTACAAATGGATTAATAACAATATAAAGTAACAAAATTAAAAAACCAAAAGCCAAAGGAACAAGTGTTAGCCAAAGAATTATTGGGTTTTCTGAAGTTTCAAGCCAACCTTGAATTTCATTGAAAACTAATTTTGCATTTAACGAAACAATAATCAATGCCACTATCCAAGAAGCTACTTGTGTTTTTTTGGAAATGGCAAATTCTCCCATTTTTGATTTATCCGAAACAAAATGAATCAACGGAATTATGGCAAAACCCAACTGCAAACTCAAAATAACTTGACTCAAAATAAGCATTTTTCCAGTAACACTTTCTCCAAAAATCAAAATCACAATTACTGCTGGAACAATTGCGATTAATCGGGTAATAATGCGTCGAACCCATGGTTGAATGCGTAAATTCAAATAACCTTCCATAATAATTTGTCCAGCCAAAGTTCCGGTAATTGTAGAACTTTGTCCTGCTGCAATCAAGGCAATAGCAAATAAAATTGGTGCCCAGTTGGTTCCTAAAAGTGGTGCTAACATTTTGTGTGCATCTTGAATTTCGGCAATCTCAAACATACCATTCTTATAAAATGTTGCTGCGGCTAATATCAAAATCGCTGCATTTACAAAAAACGCTAAATTAAGTGCTATAGTAGAATCTATAAAATTATATTTAATCGCTTGCTTTATTCCTGCTGGACTTCTATCAAATTTTCGGGTTTGAACTAACGAAGAATGCAAGTACAAATTGTGTGGCATAACAGTTGCACCAATAATCCCAATAGCAATATAAAGAGCAGTATCGCTAGGCATTGATGGAATTAATCCTCGCAAAATACCACCAACATCTGGTTGTGCGAAAATCATTTCAAAAATAAACGAAATTCCTATTATCATTACTAATGCGATAATAAATGCTTCCATTTTTTTGATTCCCTTGTTAATTAAAAACAACAATAAAAATGTATCTAAAACAGTTATCATTACCCCTTGAATTAACGGAATTCCGAACAATAAATTGATCCCAATTGCCATTCCTAAAACTTCTGCCAAGTCGCAAGCGGCGATAGCAATTTCGGCTAGAAAATAGAGAATATAATTGATAAATCTTGGGTAAGTTTCTCTAGATGCTTGCGCCAAGTCGCGTTGTGTAACGATTCCTAAACGTGCACTCAGACTTTGCAAAAGCAAGGCCATGAGGTTACTCATTAATAAAACCCAAAGTAAAGTATAACCAAATTGACTTCCGCCAGCCAAATCGGTTGCCCAATTTCCAGGATCCATATAACCGACAGATACTAAATAAGCAGGTCCAAAAAACGCCAATATTTTCTTGAAAACCGATGTTTTATTTTGCGTGGCAACACTTTCGTGAACTTCTTCGAGCGAATTGGTTTTGTTTGACATTTATTTATTTTGTGTTTTTATAAAAATGTTATCAGCAATTTTATTTGAAATCATCAATGTTTTTTCATTTAATTGAATAGTTTGAGAAGCATCAAAATCTTCTTTTGAAATAATTTTTATTTTTGAACCCAACGAAATACTTTGTTTGTCAAGATATTGCAAAAACGCAACCGATGTGTCTTTTACGCCAACGCATTGGTAATTAACATTTAGTTTAGCTTCGGACAAAAGCAATTTTTCAACTTTTTTTATGGCGCCGTTTTCATCAGGAATTGGGTCACCGTGCGGATCAAATGCTGGATAATTAAGAAATTCATCTAATTTATTAATTAGTTTTTCGGACTTTATATGTTCTAATTCTTCTGCGATTTCATGAACTTCGTCCCAAGAAAAATTTAGTTTTTCGACTAGAAAAACTTCCCATAAACGGTGTTTTCTAACAATCATTTTAGCCGATAGCAGTCCTTTTTCTGTCAGGTTTACTCCTTGGTATTTTTGGTAGTTTAATAAATCTTTATCAGATAATTTCTTGAGCATTTCTGTAACCGACGATGCTTTTGTATTCAACATTCCCGCAATAGCATTAGTATTTACACCCGTTGGCGATACTAATGATAAATGATAAATAACTTTTATGTAATTTTCTTCGGAAGTGGTCATTAAAATAATTTTTTCAAATATAACACTAATATTTTAAAAATAATTAAATATAATTTTTGTAAAGTATAAATTAATATTTAGCTTTGCCTAAATATTAATTTTTTATATGAAAAATATTTATTTACTATTTGTATTATTTTCAAC
>JAYVBR010000046.1:0-10582 GCA_043750395.1 Bacteroidota bacterium
ATTTTGAGTATGATTTTAATGTATGCGCAACGGCACGAGTTGAGAATTGTTCCCAAAGTGGATTTCCTTCTTTTGGATAAACCGATGTCGCCATTACAGTTTTACCATTTAATTTAACAGCCATTGCATCGAAAATAAATTTTCTTGACGTCGAAATTCCAAAATCACGCACATTTTCGGCTTTAAATTTCCAGATTTTCTTTTTGTCTGAAAAACCTTTTTCGGTTGCAATTGCTTCTGCTTGTGTGACTATAATAACTGGATTTTCGTAAGATGTTTGCGCCGAAGCATATCTTTTGACTTGTTCTGGTGAAAAAACTTCGGTACGATTTATTAAATCTCCTGTGGCTTCCATAACGTGATCGGCTGGAACAGTGATGTTTACATCGTAATTTCCAAAAGGCAATGCAAACTCGCCTTGGCCCCAAAACTGGTTGTTTTGCCAACCTTCAACATCATTATAAACTGCCATTCTCGGGAAAAATTGTGCTAAAACATACAATCTATTTCCATCTGGAAACTGCTCATAACCAGATCGTCCACCATCTATCATATAATTATTAATATTATATGACCATTTGATGTTCATTATAAATTTTTGACCTTTCGCAAGCGGCTTGTCAAGATTTATTCGCATCATTGTTTCATTGATCGTGTAAGAAATTGGTTTGCCCGAAGCATCTTTTACATAATCGATTTTAAAACCACCATCGAATTTTTCTTCAAGAAATGATCTTGAAAATCCTGCAGCACTTATTGCCGATTCTACTTTTGTCTCACGAACTAATGGCGTTTTAGAGGTTTTTGACATAAGGTTTTGGTCGAGTTGTAACCATAAATAATCCAATGATTCCTTAGCATTATTAGTATAAGTTATGGTTTCGCTACCATATAATTTCATATTTTTATCGTCAAGCTCAATATCCATTTTATAATCGGCTTGCTGCTGATAATATTCTGGACCTGGTGCACCGCTTGCAGTTCGGTACATATTTGGAGTTGCAAAATCGTTGTACATTTGACGAAATTTGTTACTGTCAACGTGACCTGATTCTTTGGTTTTCGAAGTTTCTTGTGCAATTGCGCTCAAGGCTAATAAACAAAATCCAAATAAAATTATATTTTTCATTATTGATAAATTTCTAGATGTAAAAGTAATTAATTTTATTAATTATTATTTCACAATAACGGTTTCTTTTGGATTGTTAGAAGTTAACAATAAACTCTTCTTTTTGTCGTATATTGTAGTTTGAATAATATTTTGTTGTTCTGAATTTAATTCATACAACGCAGTGTTTTTTATTTCTAATGATTTTATTTTAGAAATTTCTTTTATGTTAAAATAACATATCAATACATTGGCTTCTGTTTCGCAACTCAAATAATTTATAGGTTTTACAATATCATTTACTTTTATAAAAATTTTTTCTGAAAGATATTTATTTAATAATTCAAGGTCTTCAAGATTAGTTTTTAATTCTGAAAAAGAAGTTTTTTTATTGTATTTTTTATTTAAAACTTCGTTTAAATCATCAATAAAAATTCTAGAAGTTATTTCTAATCTTTTGTCTTTTTGATTAAAGTTTATTTGATAAATCGAAACATAAAATTTATGATATTCAAATGCTGAAAATCCTAAAAACAAAACAATTACAACGAAAACCGAAATTATTTTTCTCATTTTGTTTCGTTTTTGACATTGGTAAATTCTTTGTTTTTATTGAACAAAAAATCCATCAACTCGAAATTTGTTTTATATCTCGATAAATCTTTGGCACGTTCGTCATTTTCGCAAAACACCAAAAACAATCGAATTTCTTCGTCTTTGAGTTTTAGAGTATTTATGAAATAGGAATATTTAACTTTACTTAGAACCAATTCAGTGAAACTAACATCTTTAAAATAATCGATTTGTTTTGGATTTTTAGATTTAAAAAGTTTAACAACATCTTTGAATAATCTGATAAAATCAGTTCCATTTTCAGTTACACTAATATTAATATTTCTATTTCTTAAATGAGATTTTTCGTCATTAATATATTGTTTGTCAACATACTTTTGAGTATTTTCTTGAATCGGATTGTATTTTGCATTGTTATTAGAAACTTTTACTTCATCTAAATTAGTAATTTTTAATTCTAACTTAACGATAAATGGATTTTCGGTAAAATTTTCATTTTCTAAAACAATTTTTTTTGTAAAAAAATTAATGCTCGAAAACACCAAAGTATCTATGGCTTTTGCATTAATTTCGAAGTTTCCATCGTTTTTTACAACACTGCCGTTTCTTGAATTTACATTAAAAACAACAACATTATCTACTTTGGTTTCATTACATTTTACTTGACCAATTAATAAAATTCTCGAAGTATTTTGCGAAAAAATAAGTTGAAATGAAATGAGTAATATTATTAAATAAAATTGTTTCATATTTAATTTTAGGAATTTGTGCTAAAATACCAAATTATTTTGCACTGGTTTGAAGTTTGTTGAATTTTTGAGCCAATTCAATCATTCTGAAATTGATTTTGGTTTTGTTTTTCGATTTTAAATCGGCTACAAATTGAAAATCATAAATAGCATAATATTGAAAAGCTTTTATTAAATCGGGATTTATTTTTAGTTTTTTGGTGTAATATTAATTATCATATAAATTAGCAATTTTTAGTAAAAGTATTTCATTCCGTTCTATTTCAAGTTGATTTTTTAAGTTTTTTGTTCGACCAGAAATAGCATTAATTATTGGATCTATCGGCAATGAAAAACCTAATAATCCAGTTAACAAAATTTCAGGTTTAAATTCGCCTGCATTTTTTAATCGTCTTTCGGCTGGTGTATATTCTTTGGCTGGCTTTTCAAGAATTCCCATTTCGACTGCATCAAATTTTGATGATTTAAAAATTTTAATCTCTTCTAAAACTTCAATTTTTTTGAATAGAATAATAAACAATTTATTCAATTCGAAATCTTCTTTTTCTAGAAATTTTCGTTTATATTGATAATTTATTGCTGTAAAAACCAGCATATCTTCTGGTTTTGCCATTATAGAAAATTCTCCTTGATTGTCAGAAATTGTGCTTTTCTCGTTTACTAAGTTGGTTATTTCTACATTAAAAACTGGATTACCTTCGCAGACAATTTTACCAGAAATTATTTTATCACTTTGTGCAAATGAACAATTAATAAAAATCAATAAAAACAGAAAAATTAATTTCAAGATTTCTGCAATTTATTGAATTCTTGCGCCAATTCGACCATTCTAAACTTGATTAATGATTTATTTTTTACTTTCAAATAACCAACTAATTTTTTATCATCGACTACAAAATACTGAAAAGCTTTTATTAAATCGGGATTGATTTTTAATTTATTTATGTAGTAATCATCTTGGTATAAATAAGAAATTTTTGCAAGTCGCTTCTCGCTTCGTTCGATCTCTAATTGCTTTTTTAACTTTTCAGTTCGACCAGAAATTAGGTTTATTAATGGTTCAATCATTCCAGATTTTGATTCTTGCAAACGTCGTTCGGCTGGCGTGTAAGTTTTTATATTTTTATCATAAATACCTTCATCGAAAGGATTGGCTTTCGTTTTAGTAACTACAACTTCATCAAGTTGTTCGGTTTTTTTAGTAAGAATAATTATTAAATTATTAGAATCAATATCTGATTGTTCTATAAATTTGCGTTTATAATCATAATTTGTTGATGTAAAAATCAACATATCTTCTGTTTTTGCCAAAATTGAAAAACTACCGTTATTGTCTGAAACGGCGCTTTTTTCGTTAACTAAATTGGTAATTTGAATATTTGAAACAACATTATCGTTACAAATAATTTTTCCGGAAATTAACTTTTCGCTTTGAGCAAATGAAGATTGAATTACAAAAAGAAGTAATAATATATAAATGTAGAGTTTGTGCATAAATTTAATTTCGATGTAAATATATTGGCAATCGCTCAAAATAAATTGCTAATGAGTTAATAATTAAATGTTAATAAAATGTTTTGAAAATTAATCTTTGAAAATTAATAAAATGCTAAATTTGAAAATAAATCAATAAAAATGACAAATGCAATTATAGCAAGTACTTCAACCATTTTTGGCGGTGAATATTTAGAATATTTATTGCCTGAACTTGAAATATTATTTGCAAAAGCAAAAACAATTTTGTTTATTCCATTTGCAAGACCGAGCGGCATTTCACACGAAGAATATACTGATAAAGTAAAATCAGCATTCCAAAAAATCAATAAACAAGTAATTGGTTTGCACGAATTTGATGATTTCTCAGATGCAATTCAAAATGCTGAAGGGATTTTTACTGGTGGCGGAAACACATTTTTATTGGTCAAACAATTACACGATAATAATTTAATGAATGCTTTATCGAATGCTATAAAATCTGGAATTCCGTATTTGGGTTGCAGTGCAGGAAGTAATATTGCTGGAATTTCGATGCAAACCACTAATGATATGCCAATAGTTTATCCAAGTAGTTTCGAAACTTTGGCAATAATTCCTTTTAATTTGAATCCGCATTATTTAGATCCTGATATTAATTCGACTCATAAAGGCGAAACTCGCGAAACCAGAATTAAAGAATTCCATTCGTTTAACGAAATTCCAGTAATTGGTCTTCGTGAAGGAGGTTGGCTCGAAGTTATTGGAAATAAAGTTACCTTAAAAGGGAATTTAAAAGCTAGGTTTTTTGAGCAAAACAGAAAACCTATTGAATTGGAAAGTGGATTTGAATTCTAAACTTTTTTTCGTTTGCTATACATTCTGTAAATAATTATAGCTACAAATGCTGCTAAAATATACGGAATAACCATTAAATAAACAATTCCATCATTAACAGCTTCAGCTTTTTTGACATTGCCTTCGCCTTCTAAACTGGCGCGACACATTGCGCATTGTGAATAACTTGAAAAATTATAAAACAATACAAAAATCATAAAAGCAAATTTCTTGAATTTAACATTCTGAAATCTGAAATCTGAAATCTGAAATCTTTTTTTTAACATATTTATTCTTTTCATTAAACTGGATAGTAAGGCGAAATCATTAAGTAAACAATTACACCAGTAATAGTTACATACAACCAAATCGGAAAAGTATATCTGGTCAATTGTTTGTGTTTATCAAATTTTTCTGCCAATGCTCGAACATAACTTACCAAAACCATCGGAATTGTTACTATCGATAAACCAATATGTGAAACCAACAAAATAAAATAAATAGTTCTCGAAATGCCTTCGCCACCATATTTAGTTGCTTCGGTTGTTAAATGATATGTGATATAAAGTAACAAAAAAAGCACTGATAATGCAATTGCAAATTTCATTAAATTTTCGTGTAACTTTCTTTTTTTATTTTTGATCGCAATCACGGCAGTAATTAAAATTAATCCTGTAATTCCGTTAATTGTAGCATAAATTGGCGGTAAAAATCGCATTGGTTCGGTTATTATTCCGAAATCTTTTAATCGAATTGTCAATAAAATTGCGACTGCTACTGGAATTAAAATTGATAAAAATACAATCCAAAAATTATATTTTTTTTCTACCGAATTATTTTCTTGTGAATTATTTGTTGTCATTTTTATTCTTCTAATAATAATGTAATATCTTGCATTAAAGCTTTAACTCCTTTTTGTTCTAAACCGTCATAATAAACTGTTGGATTGTTATAATCGTCGTTTCGACAACGAATATTTCCCTTTTTATCAATCAATGCAAAAAAACCAGAATGCTCGAATCCGCCAGAAACTTTAGGGTTTTGGCCAGCATAAAGATTAAATCCTTTGTAAGACAAATCCATAATATATTTTTTATCACCAGTCAAAAAATGCCAATTTTTGGCTGTTGCTCCCAATAATTTAGCGTGAGATTTTAAAACTTCGGCAGTATCAAATTCTGGATTTATAGATATTGATGCAATTCCAAAATTTGGATTTCCAAAAAATTTATTTTGAATTTGCAACATATTTTTGTTCATTTTTGGACAAATTGTCGGACAAGTAGTGAAAAAGAATTCTACAATATAAACTTTTCCTAAATAATCAATATTAGATATTTTTTTACCATCTTGATTGGTCAATTCGAATTTCGGAGCTGGTGCAATTATATTCAAATCTGTTGGTTTATTTGCATTCGAAACATTATCTAAACTGCTTCCTTTAACAATATCGCCATTTTTAATTCGAGTAATAATTTTTGGAATGGCATAAATTCCAAATATCAAAATGATAAACGATATGCCGATATATGATTTATTTTTCATTTTATTAAATTTAGTAATTTTTAATTAAATTGGATCTTTAGTAAAATACTTTGTTTTTTTTTTACCTTTATACTAATGAAATTAAATCCAAATTTTGTCATTTCGACGATAGGAGAAATCTCATAACGTTAGCAACTAATTTGATTTCTCCTATCGTCGAAATGACAAAATCAAGTTAAGATTGTAAAACCTGAATTATTTTATAAAAGATTCATTTATAATTAAATTTTCCTTTTGTTGTTATTTCTTTTCAACGCAAAACGATATTCAGCCAAAATAATTTTAACATCGTCGGTCATATCGTTATGCAATTCAGATGGGGAAAAGGTATTATAACCTTCTTTATATTTATCGGTATCATTTCGACCACGAAGGTTTCTTTTTTTGTCAATAATATGAACCATTTTGCTTCCCAAATCTTTATCGAGATTACCTTTTAATTTTAGGCTGTTGTAATAGTTCAGAATTTCATCATTTGATGCAAATAAAATATGCCAACCCGAAACGTCAGTCAATTGCGACAATCTTTTCATCAATTCTTTGGTTTTTACCTCTGTACCATTTGGCGAAAGCAAAATTACTTGAAAATCGGTAAAAGTTTTATTTCTATCGTAAATTTGCTCCGTAAAATTGAAGTAATTTCCTTGGTTGACAATTGGTTCTGTTCCCGGAAATGATAGAATTGTAATTTTATTATTTAAAGTTACTTTTTCTCCATTCATTGACTTGAAGTTAGACAAGTCTGGGACATTTTTTGTGATTGTTGGCAGTTTTCCAAAATTGTTCACGCCAGATGCAAAAAACAAATAAGCAACGATTGGCAACACAAAAAGTACAAATAAAACGGCGAATTTTTTCATTTATTTTTAGACACAGATTTCAAAGATTTCAGAGATTTTCTAAATATTAATATAAAAAAATCTATTTATAAATGAAAATGTTTTTTAATTATTGTTATACAAAAATAAAAAAAGCTACGCAGAACGTAGCTTTAATTTCATTTAATATTGTGTTAAAAATTCCATTTTATTGTTGAATTTTTAAATACTTCGAATATATAATTTCCTTCTATTAATATAATTAAAATTAAATATAAAATCAAGAAAATTAATGGACCAACTATTGCCCAACGAAGACTTGCTTTTTCGCCTTCGAGGTGCATAAATGCCCAAACAATATAATAGGCTTTTACTAAAGTTAGAATAATAAACATCCAGTTTAATAAATTCATGTGCAAGAAATTGTTCATGTACAAAGCTTCTGGTTTCAATAAACCAAAAATAACTTCGACAGTTGTAATTACAGAAAGTATTACAAAAACTAACCAAATTCTTTTTGTATTCGATATGTGTTCGTGTGCGTGTGACATATTTTATTATAAAATAATTAAACTAAATAGAAGAAAGTGAAAACAAAAACCCATACTAAATCGACAAAATGCCAATATAATCCTACTTTTTCGACCATTTCGTAGCTTCTTCTTTTTTCGTAAGTTCCTAAAAGCACATTAAAAAATATTATAATATTAATTAATACTCCAGTAAAAACGTGAAACCCGTGAAATCCAGTAATAAAGAAGAAGAAATTTGCAAACAATTTGCTTCCATATTCGTTTCGAATCAAATTGGCACCTTCTACAACATAAGCTGCACTTGACATCATTTTTTCTGATTCGGTTCTATTAAGTATAGTTTTGTGTTTTTCTTTAGTAATAACTTCTGTGCGCACTAATAATTCTGGATGTTTTGCAAATGCAGTTTGAACTTCGTTAACAGAATAAGTTGGAATTGATTTTTCTTCCATAAACCAACGCCCTTTTGCAGGTGTCAATTGTTCACGTTCATCGTTTGGGAGTTGAACAACAAATTCTTCGAGTTTTACTCGATGACCTTCTTTGTCCATAAATTGCAAAATACTTCCTCCTTGGGTTTCGACTGCGCCGTATTCTCCTTTTATAAAATTTTTCCATTCCCAAGCTTGAGACCCTACGAATATTGCCCCACCAACAATGGTTAAAAACATATAAATAGTAACTTTTGCTTTATTCATATTATGACCAGCGTCTACGGCAAGAACCATTGTTACTGACGAAAATATCAAAATAAATGTCATTAATGCAACATAGAGCATCGGCATATTTTGACCGTGCATAAACGGAAAATGGTTAAAAACCTCGTCGGCAAGTGGCCAGGTTTCAATGAATTTGAATCTAGAAAAACCATAAGCTGCTAGAAAACCAGTGAAAGTCAAGGCATCTGATACGATAAAAAACCACATCATCATTTTGCCATAATCTACACCCATTGGCGAATTGCCACCACCCCAAGTTTTTTCTTCGTCGTAATTAGAAGTAACAGTATTTGACATAAATATTAATCGTTAAAAAGTTCACAAATTTACATTTTTATTTTATTTAAAGAAATATAAAAACAAAAATAAATACAACCATAATAAATCTAAGAAATGCCAGAACATTACACCAAGCTCAATACCAAGATATTGCGACGAATTGTACTTTAATTTAAAATGTTTAAAAATAATAATTATTAATGAAAAAACGCCTGCAAACAAGTGAAAAAGATGCACAACTGCTAAAACAAACAAAAAAGTAGTAGTTACATTGCTTTGTCGACCAGTAAAATAGTGTCCATCGGCTACAATTTGTCCAAATCCTTTGAATTGTAAATAAACAAATAAAAATCCGAGTGCTAATGTTATCAAAAGCCAAATTGAGGTTAATTTTCTATCGTCTTTTCTGATAGCAACTTTTGACAAATGAAAAGTTATACTGCTAATAATTATTACTGCTGTACTCCACCAAAATGCTATTGGAAGCTGGAAATCCTTCATCCAATCGCCACGAGATTTACTGACTACAAATGCGCTAGTGAGTCCTGCGAAAATCATAATCATACTGACCATTGCCACCAAAAGCAATAATTTATAGGAACGATCAGTTCTTGCTTTGTGTTCTAATTCGGACATTTTTTCCATAATTATCTTAAAAATTTATCTAAAATGAATATAATTTGTAATGCGGTAATGTAAGCAATGCTTGCTAATAACAATTTTTTGGCTGCTTGTGTTGATCTGTTTTGATATAATTTTACAGCAAAAAATAACATTCCTAAACCAATTAATAACACCAAAAACGAAGCGATTGGCGATAAAAATAATTGTCCAGTATAGCCCAAAGCTGGTAAAAGCGATGCAATAATTAACCAAACTGTGTAAAGAATGATTTGTAACGCAGTCGAATTGTCTTTTTTACCTGTTGGTAACATAAAAAATCCGCCTTTTTTGTAATCATCGTATAAAAACCAGCCAATTGCCCAAAAATGAGGGAATTGCCAAAAAAACTGAATTAAAAATAAGGTTCCAGCTTCGATTCCGAAATTGCCTGTTGCAGCAACCCAACCCAACATAAACGGAATTGCTCCAGGAAATGCTCCAACAAAAACTGATAATGAAGTTACTGTTTTGAGTGGCGTGTACAAACTGGTGTATAAAAAAATCGAAATGGCGCCAAACATCGCTGTTTTTTCGTTGATCGTGTATAAAAGTACAATGCCAATAATTGTGAGTAAAATTGCGATTGCAAGCGCAACATTGGTTGACATTCTTCCTGACGGAATTGGACGATTTTTGGTTCTGTCCATCAAGGCATCGAGATCTTTTTCGATGATTTGATTGTAAGCATTAGAGGCTCCAACCATACAATATCCGCCAATTATTAATACTAAAAGAATTTGCCAATCGAATGGATAATCTTTAGAAAACCCCAATAAATATCCAGCAATCGAAGAAAATACAACACTAATTGCCAATCCAGCTTTGGTAATTGCCTTAAAATCTATAAAAATTGATTTTACCGATAAAGTTGCTATAGAATTGTTCAATGAAATGGTATTGCTTAAATTTTTTGCAAATATACGAATAACATTGTGGTTTTTTGGTTGGACATTTTAGATTTTTTTGTTAAAAATAAATTTAAAAAACTTTTAATTTTTTAAAACTTTTTTGTTAAATTTAATATTATTATTGATATGTAATAATTTAATAAAATACAAAAATTATTTTTACCTAAATAAAATTATTTTAATATGTTAAAAAAAAAAATATTATTAAAAATTAAATCCTAAAATTGATTAATAAAAAAAAATACAGTTTTAACAAAAATTTTAACAAAATGTGTGGTAAAACCGTAAATTTAATCAAATATAAATGTTGAACTTTACAAATTATTAATTATTATTAATTATTACTAATTATTATTAATTATTATTAATTATTGTTA
>JAYVBR010000047.1:0-10570 GCA_043750395.1 Bacteroidota bacterium
TAACAACAGAACAGGTGCTTGGAATCCTTCGACAGCTGGTGTAACAAATACTGCAAGTATGGTTTTAAACACAACAACATACCCTGCAGCTGTTACTAGTTTCACTTGGACACCTTGTTATGCACCAGCGACTATTGCTGCGACTCAAGATCCCAACTCAATAATTACTTGGACACCACCTGCTGTTCTTCCTTTTGGGGGTAGTTACAATTACGAAATTCGAATTAGTGGTGCTTTTGGTAGTGGTGCTAGCGGTTTAATAACATCTGGAAACACTACATTATTGACCTACACAGCTTCGGGGTTAGTGGTTGGCACAACTTATACGGTTTATGTACAATCGTCTTGCGGTGGCGCACCAGTTTCTACAACAATAGTTCCAGTTTGTCCAATTGCAACATTACCATACACGCAAGATTTCGAATCGGCAGTTGTACCTGCAATGCCTTTGTGTAATACTAATAATTTGGTGGCAACTGTTCCAACGGGTCAACTATTTGCAACTAGCAATTCGGCAACTGTTTTTCCAGCGGCTTATTTGCCTACTAAAATTTTGACTTGCCAAGGCGGAACCAATTCTTGGTATTTCACACAACAAATAAATTTTCCGACAGCAGGAATTTATAAAATATCCTACGAATATGGTCGCGCAGGAACTCTTTTCAACTCACAACAAATGAAAGTTTATTATGGACCAAGCAATGGTTTAACTGCTGGTGTAATGACTAGCGGTATTCTTTTAGAAGACCATACCAATATTAGAGACGCAGCCTTGTTTAATGTAATCAATTTTGTAGTTACCACACCAGGAAATTATTACATAGGTTTTCAATGTTATGGACCAAATATTTCAAATAATATATTACAAATAGACAATATTGTTGTCGATGTTGCCACTTGTTTGGCACCAACTGCAATTACAGCCCAAAACATTACAGCCAGTACGGCTGTAATTACTTGGACGGCACCAGCATCTGTTCCAGACGGTTATGTTTATTATTATTCTACATCAAGTACACCTCCAGCAAATTCTAACGTTAATGGAAGCGGAATAACTACTACTACGATTTTTTCTCCCTCAGGATTAACTGGTGCAACTAGTTATTATGTCTGGGTGCGAACCATTTGCGACGGCGGAGACCAATATGGTCCTTGGACACCACTTAGTTTAGTTGGTGTGACTTCAGCTGCTGGTTTTTTTACAACATTACCGCCACCGTCATTACCATATTGTATTCCAACTTCAGCGCTAAATCAAAATTATTTTACAAATGTTACTACAAACACTGCAATTGTAAATTTTAATAATCCATCGGGTTTTTCAGCTGGTGGATATGGAAATTTCACAAGTAATGTTGTTTCACAAGCTATTGGTGGTGTAGTCAATATTACTACTACTTTTAACAGTATGGTTGGTGGATTAGGAGTAGCAGTTTTTGTTGATTGGAATGGTGATGGAGATTTTGTAGATACTGTTCCTCAAGAAAAAGTTTTTACAACAACTGCTTTCATATCTTTGCCACCAACAATAAGTTTTACAGTTCCGGTAGGTGCCACATTAGGTGCAACCCGAATGAGAATGGTTGTTGATTATTGGGGAATTGCACCATTACCTTGCGATTTAACTCCAAACGGTGGTGGAACACGAGGCGAAGCAGAAGATTATACTTTCTTGATTGTTCAAGCGCCACCACCATTAACATTAAACATTTACACAAGTACGCAATGTGCTAGTAGCAATTCGCCTACTGTAACTATCACTTCTCCAGAAGCATTTGGGCTTGGCAACTATGAATGGTCAGGCGGAGTTGCCCCAACAGGAACTTTTCCTAATTACATTTTTAATTCACCAGTATCAGCAACTTACACTTTAACAGCAATACAGAATTTTGCACCATTTAGTATCAACACAGTAAAATTTGTTTATGATGCTATTAAATTACCCACTCCAATTATCATAACACCAATAAGTCCAACAGCTTGTCAAAATGCTGCTGTAAAATTAACTGCAGCTGGAGGAATTGTTGGTGGTATTCCTATTTTTCAAGAACCTTTTGAAGATTCTGATAATGAATTTACTTACACGGGTCCAACAAACTCTCCAATAAATAATAATGTTGGTGGAAGTTTTCCACTTGAATCAAACTGGCTATTAGGACAAAGTCCTTATCAAACCACTGGAGGAACAGTTATTACTGTTACTAGTAACGATAATTCACAATTTTACATTGCCGATAGTGATGCTGGTGGAGCGGGTGTAAATACAGATGTACAATTAATTTCAAATCCAATAAACCTTCAAACAATAGGCCTAAATCCAATAACAGATGCTAATTTATCTTTTTGGCATTATTATAGAGGGTATTTTAACGGAACTGCTAAGGTAGAAATATCAACAGATGGTGGTCTAAATTATGTAACTCTTGTTACTTATTCTACTTTGGATACAGGCGGTCCAACAAGTTTTGTTAAAACACCAGATATTTCTCTTGCTAGTTATGTTGGAAATAACAATGTAAGAATCAGATTTATTTATAAAACAATTTGGGGCTGGCGTTGGGCTATTGACAATGTCGAAATTACGGTTAGTTCAAATTCTAATGTAAACTGGAATACACAAACAGCTCCAGTTGCTAACGGAGTCGCAGTTCCTGGTTTATTTACCGCTTCGTCAGCAGCTCCAGGAACAGAATATTTAGCTGGATCACCAGCTGCATCAGTATGGTCTTTGCCAACTGCAACAACAACCTATACTGCAACAGCTAAAACTGGTGCTCCTTACAGTTGTCCTAGAACATCGAGTGTGACAGTTAATTACCAGCCAATTGTTGCAGGTACAATTTCGGCAGCACAAACAGTTTGCTCAGGTATTGCTAACGACTTGACTTTGACTGGTCAAGTAGGTTCGACAATACAATGGCAATCGTCGGTAAATCTTGCTTTTACAACTCCAGTAAATGTTGGAACCAATTCAACAACATTAACAAGTGCAGAAATTGGTGCAGTAGTTTCTAACAAATATTATAGAGCAAAAATTACCAATGGTACTTGTTCTGTTTTTACAAATATTGAATTAATAGGTATTAATGCTGTAACTTGGACTGCTGGGACTTGGTCAAATGGAACAGGCCCAACAATATCCGATGCAGCAATTTTCTCAAGCAATTATACTTCGACAGGAAATATAAGTGCTTGTAGCATAGCAATTAACTCTGGAGCAGTTGTGACAATTGGAACAACAACAACCCCTCACGTTTTGACAGTTCAAAATGCAGTAACAACTACTGGCGGAACATTGATATTCAATAACGGTTCAAGTTTAATTCAGAATTCTAATATTACCAATACGACCCCAATAACCTACCGACGTAATTCGACTTTAATGAACGTTTATGATTATACTTATTGGTCATCGCCAGTTGTTGGTCAAACTTTTTCAAGTTTTTCTCCTGCAACATTAACAGATAAATTCTATTTCTGGAACACCAATACTGCGGTTTATAATTGGACAATTGTTCCAATCTTAACAGCAACAATGCAAACGGGTCAAGGCTATTTAATAAGATCTCCACTTGCCGTAGGAAGCCCAGCAACAATATTTAACGGTTCGTTTGTTGGAAATCCAAACAACGGAAATTTATCAACAGCAATCGAAGTTTCTGGAGCATTGAATGCCAAAAGTTTAAATTTAATCGGTAATCCATACCCAAGCGGATTGTCAGCAAGTTTATTCTTGACAGCCAACCAAACAATTATTGATGGAACAATTTTCTTTTGGTCTCACAACACGCCAATTTCGGGTTTTGCATATACCAGCAACGATTATGCAAGTTACAATTTAACCGGTGGTGCAGGAACAAAAGCTGCCAATAATAGTGGTTTGGGTAACAACACTATGCCAGATGGAAATATTGCTTCGGGACAAGCCTTTTTCGCAATAGGAAAAATCGCAGGAATCAATAATGTTAATTACACCAATGCAATGCGTGTAACCGGAAACAGTAATTTTTACAGAGGCAACAATTCGGGTAACGATTATGAGAAAAACCGAATCTGGTTAGAAATGTCGAATACGCAAGGAGCATTTTCTCAAATGTTATATGGCAATATCGAAGGTGCAACCAACGCAAAAGACCAATTGTATGATGGCGTTTTGTTTGATGAGTCGCCAACTGCTAGTTTGTATTCTGTTTTAGATAATTACAAATTAACCATCAAAGGAAATGGTTTGCCATTTGCAGAAACAGATACCAATCAAATTGGATATATTTCAAAAATTTCTGGCAATTATCAAATAAAATTAGCAATGTTCGACGGACTTTTCGAAAGTCAAAATATTTATTTAGAAGATAAATTCTTGAATTCAATTCACGATTTGAAACTTAGTGATTATAATTTTTCAACCAATATTGGAACATTCAACGATAGATTCGTGTTGAGGTTTACAAACACATCTTTAGTTACAAATAACCTAGAATTAAATTCAAACAATATTATTGTTTATAAAGATGCTGTTGGAATTCACATTAAATCTGCAAATGACGAAATTAAAAACGTAACTATTTTCGACGCAACAGGTCGTAATGTTTTAGATAAAACTAATGTTAATGGAACAGAATTAAACATAAATGGTTTGCAAGTTGCACAACAAGTTTTATTGGTACAAGTAACCACAGTTGATGGAAAAACAACTACAAGAAAAATCATTTTTTAACTTTGAAAAAATACATTTAATTCATAAAATACAAAAACTATAACTAATTGTTAATAAATAGTTATAGTTTTTGGGTTTTATTTGAATAATTATCATTAACATTGACATCAAAATATTAAATTTTCACAACAAAATTATAAGTTTTTTAACCCTTTTATTTAACCAATTTTTTTAATTATGATTAATAACTACAATTCTTTGGGCTCCGGTAGGGATACTTGGCCCGAAAAAAGTGTTGTTGACACGGTCGGCTCAATGCCAACCACCAACACGAAACTCAAGTGGTTTGCTATGCTATTGATGTTTTTGTTTGTAACCTTAGGGCAACAAACATTTGCACAAAGTACTGTAAATTATGTTTTTTCTACTAACACAACTGGTTCGCTCGCTGCTGATAGTAATGGAAACACAGTTGATTTGTCAAGTGGGGCGACTCAACTCGTAGCATCTATCGACGAGGGTGCTTCGCTAGTCAATAATATTGGCTTTAATTTCACGTTGATGGGCAGAAATTACACACAGTTTTCTGCTTCTTCAAATGGAACAATGGCACTTGGTGGCACCGCTATTGGTACATCTGTTTATTCAGCAAGTGGTGGTACTGCAAATACGCCATTAATAGCTCCTTGGGGTTCAGACGGTTTTGCTACTGCTCTTGGTGTTCGATCTAAATTAGTCGGAACAGCTCCTAATCGTTGTTTAGTAGTCGATTTTAATGTGAATTTATTCTGGTTAGGAAATGCTCCTGTATCGCAAATGCAAGTTAGACTTTACGAAACATCAAGTGTTATTGAGTTTGTTTACGGCGCAATGGCAATGGGTACTTCTGTTAGTCCTGGTGCGGTTGGTTTCGCAGTAGGTTCTGTTGCCAATTCTTTGGCATCAGTCACTACATCTGCTAACACTATAAGCACAAGTACTTGGGCAGCTAACGCTACAACAGCTAGTTTACCAATTACTAATTTAAACTCATCTGCAAATGGTTCAAGAAGAGTGTATACTTTTACTCCGTCTTCTATACCTCCAGCTAATCCAATCTCATTGACATTTACAACAGTTACTGCAAATGCAACAACAGTCAATTGGGTTGACGATTCTACAACTGAAGTTGTATTTCTAGTAACTAGAGCAACCGATGTTGCTTTTACTCAAAATGTAGTATCATCAAGCGTTGTTTCTACTTCGGTTGCCGGAATTGGAACAGCATATACTTCTGTGCAAACTGCTTTGTCTCCCGGAACTACTTATTACTACAAGGTACAATCTCTAGTTGAAGGTGCAGGAAGTATAGGAATTTCTGGATCGCAGGTTACCGTTGCAGGAACAACCTATTACTGGGTTGGAGCAACTGGATCTACTTGGGGTTTAGCCTCAAATTGGAACACTGCTGCTGACGGAACGGGTACAGCAAGAACAACACCAACAACAACTGATGTTTTAATAGTTGACGGTGCAGGAACAACTCCTGGTGTTGCGGTTTTAATAAGTGTTGATGTTGCTAATTTTGCGATAGGTCAATTAAAAATTACAAGCAACACTGTTTGTAATTTACAATCAAGTGCGACTACAACTAGAATAATTACAGTTTCTGGTGGTCCAAATGACGATTTTATAATTGAATCTGGTAGTGCATTAAATCTTGTAAATACAACTCAAGCTGTTGCATTCGCTTTTAGCGGATCTGCAAATGCTGGTGATATATCAGGGACATTGAATTTTGCGGGTAGTACTTCTAATGTTTTAACTACAACTGGTGGAACTGGAACTTTGGTTTCTGTTAAACCAACTGGTGTTGTTAATCTTGGTGCAACCGGTAACTCTTTAGTGGGTTCTGTTGCAACGTTATCTTTTGCAAATGGTTCTAACTGTAACTCAACTGGTGCAACAACTGGAGCACCACCAGTGCCGTTTGCAACTTGGGGAGCTTCTTCTAATTTAACAATTACAGGAATTACGAGTTCAACAGCTGGTCCAACGAATAATAACCAATCTTTTGGTAACCTTACGTACAATTGTCCATTGGCGACTGCAACAATGAGTTTTTTCACTTTTACAACTACTGCTGTTGTTAAAGGTGATTTAAACATTACAGCTGGTACAACTGGCGGAACAGGAATTTTTAGAGCATTAACGTCTGGTACATTAAACGTTACAGGAAATGTTATTGTTAACCAAGGTAGGTTGCAATCTAATAGTACTTCAGGTTCATTTATTGCAAATGGTAACACAACAATAAATGCCAATGGAATTTTAGACATTCTTGCAGGAACTTATTCTCAAAGAGGAGCCACTTTTACCAATAATGGAGTTCTAACTGGTCCTGCTGGGACATTAGGGTTTTTAAATTTTGCTGGAAGTATTGCTCAGACATTTGATGGAGGCGGTACAGTGTTGACTAATCTTTCTGCTTTAACTGTTCAAAATACTGCTGGTTTAACTATTTCTCATACAAATCCAATTGTTATACTAATAGCTCGTTTGTTTCAAGGAGTAGTTACTGGTAGTGATAAAATTACTTTGGGAACTGGTGCTACTTTATCTGTATCCTCACAAATGGGATCTAATGGACTTGCTACTCAAGGAGGTTCATTTACAACATCGCCAACATACAATTTAGGAACAGGAACTTACACAGTAATCTATGCTGGAGAAACAGTTACTAGAACAACTGGTACTGAAATTCCACCTTCGAGAACAGTTGGAGTTATTCAAGTAGGAAACACTAACAACGTTTCAGTTGCTGGTGGAAACATCAACACAGGTACTTTAACATTAGCAGGTGGTAAATTAATCACTACCGATACTAATTTAATGACTGTAACTGGTGGATCTGTTTCTAGTGTTGTTCGTGCTGGATATTTATCTCCAGCGACCTCATCTTCAAGTGGTACAACAGTTTCCGTTGGATCAGCATTAACTGGACTAACAGAAGGAATGTTAGTAAGTGTTACTGCAGGAACTGGTGCTTTTGCTCCTAATACTAGAGTAATATCAATTAACGCGGCTGCGTTCACATATACAGTTTCATCTGCTCCAACTACGCCTCTTGTAGGTGCAACAGTATCAGGAATTGGTGCTTGGGTAGATGGACCATTGGCTGTAAATTTACCAGCTAGTTTAGTAACAGGTTCAACTTATACTTTTCCGGTAGGAAAATCCAATATAAATTCTTTTGCTTTAGTAAACCCAACAACCAGTGTTGGTGGTGTAGTTACCGTAAAAGCAGAAGTTTTTGATGCTGCAACTGGTGGTACAGCTGGTTCTTTAATAGATAATATTGCTACTTCAAGATATTGGGCGGCTAGTATTACTGGCGGAGGTGCCAATTTCACAAGTTCATTAGTTCAATTGAATGATGCAACAACCGGAAGAGATGCAATCGCTGGAAGTACAACTCAAGCAGGAGCTTATGGTCTTCAAGGTGGTGTTGCTATAACAGCTTTACCAACATCATTAACTACAACTGCGCCTGCAAATACAACATTGCCAGGATTTTTCGTAATGGCTAACAAAGCTGCTGCAAGTCTTAGTGCATTGGCTATTACTCCAACTGGGAATGCTTGTGCCAATGTTACAAGAACTGTTACTGTCAATGTAACACCTGGTGGAGCTGCTGTAACTGGTGTAGTGATAAACTATGCTGTTAACGGTGTTGCTCAAACTGCTGTTGCAATGACAAACACAACTTTAAATGGTGGTTTATTATTAGATACTTGGTCAGGTGTTATACCAACGGTCACTCCTGTAAATGCAAATGTAACTTGGTCCGTGACAGCAACTGATGCAAATTCATTAACTAAGAATCTTCCAGGAACTGGTTATAAAGACGAACCATTATTTACTTTCAATGCCACAGCAACTGCAAGTGTTGCAATTATTTGTGGTTCGGGTTCAAGTGTTTTAACTGCTACTTTGGGCGGACCAGCAAATGTAACTATAGGTGCAGCAACTACACTTACGAATGCATTTCAACAACCAACTGCATTTTGTAACAGATGGGCATCATATCGTATGCAAACAGTTTATACTGCTGCAGAATTATCTGCTGCTGGGTTAACTGCTGGAAACATTACGTCTATGTCATTTAATACTACAACATTAGGCGATGGTGCTACCAATTCTGGTTTTGAAGTTAAAGTTGGAACAACTGCATTGTCTATTTTATCAGGTGCAGCGTTTCAATCTACAACAGGTTATACTACGGTTTTCCCGTCTGCAACTTATACCCATTCTGCATCAGGTTTGCAAACTATTCCGTTTTCAACTCCTTTCTTATGGGATGGAACTTCAAACATAATAGTAGACATGATTCATAATGGTGCAGATTTAGCAAATAATTCAATCACTTTCTTCACTGCTACAGCAGGAAATACAGTTGCTTATACTACAACTAATGCTTCAAATGCTCCTAGTTTTAGCACAAATCGTTTAAATGTTGTTTTTGCAGGAACATCTGGTGCTCCTATTAGTTCTGTGTTATGGTCTAATGGAGATACTGGAGTTACTACAACAGTTACACCTTCAGTAAACACAACTTATTCAGCAATAATTACTTCTGGAAGTTGTACAAAAACAACCAATACTGTTAATGTAAATGTCGTGTCGCTTCCAACTGCTCCTGCATTGGGTGTTACAACATCTACTTGTGGAACAAAATTGCCTTTGGTATCAGTAACAGATCCTAATGCTTTTGTTACTCCAACATACAAATGGTATGCTGACAATGTAACAACAACAGCATTGCAATCAAGCACATCAGCGACTTATACAACTGCTATAAGCACAACCACTAATTTTTATGTATCAGTAGTTAACCCAACAACGCTTTGCGAAAGTACAAGAACACTTGTAACTGCAACAGTTGTTCCAGCTGACTTGATAAATACAATTTCAAATCAATCAGTTTGTTTGGGTTCAGCATTTAGTGCAACTGCAACAAGTTTAAATGCTGCTTATGTTTATACTTGGACAGCTTCTCCAGTTTCAGGAAGTGGTATTGCAACTACATTAACTGGTGCTTCTCAAACAATAACGCCAACTGGTTTAGGTACATTTACCTATACTGTTAGTGCAACTGATGGAAATTGTGATATAGCAACAACTTTTACAGCTACTGTAAATGCTTTACCAGTTATTTCATCAGTATCAGCAACTCCTGCAGTACTATGTTTGAATAGTGGCGTTAGTACTTTGAATGCTTCAATTCCTGGTGCGCTTGTGTTTAGTTCAAGTACAGACGGATCATTAGATCCAATGATTGGAGCTACATCTGTAATAATTTCCGGTATTGATGATACTCCAACTGCAGCTGCAGCTGGTATTGGATTTAATTTTTCTTTTAATGGAATTAATTATTCTCAATATTCGGTATCTCCTGATGGATGGATTTTATTGGGCAGTACAGTTGCAACAAGTGAATTTACAAACACAACAGTAAGTACAGTTAATACTCCAAAGTTTTATCCATATTGGGATGATTCAGCTACAGGAACAGATGGAAGTGTTAAAACACTCGTTTCAGGAACAGCTCCTAACAGAATTTTTAAAGTGGAATGGAATGTTACAATTCCAAGAAACACATTTGGAGCTTCAAACTCTAAATACCAAGCATGGTTATATGAAAGTTCAAATGTGGTGGAATATCGCTATGGTACAATGGGTGTTCAAACGTCAAATAGTATTTCTGCTGGTTACACAATTAATGCATCTAATTACAGTAGTATAACATTTAGCACTAATTCAGCTAGTACTACTGTTTCAAATGATGTTAATAATACAACACCAGTTTCAGGAAGAATTTATACTTATTCGCCACCTGTCGGAAACTTTACGTGGACACCAACAACAGGTTTATAC
>JAYVBR010000048.1:0-4540 GCA_043750395.1 Bacteroidota bacterium
TTTTTCTGGAATGTTCGCAAAAAAATGGATATGGAATATTTCACTTTAAAATCAAAAAACAATAGCCACTGGATAGAACTTTTGACTCATATTCAGGAAATTAAAAACAACAATTATGAACAAGGCAAAAGATGGTCTTGGGAAAAAATACAGGTAAAACTATACAATATCAATCTTCGAATTCTAAAAATTAATCAAATAGATTCTGTTGGAAGCAATTTAATAAATACTTTAACTGATGTAGCATTGACATTTTTAACTGTTTACTTTGTAATCGAAGGAGAAATGACATTAGGAATGATGATTGCCGTGCAATATATTCTAGGACAATTAAAAGGTCCACTTTCGGAAATAATTCGTTTTATATCGTCGTACCAATCGGCATATATCAGTTTTTTAAGAATTAATGAATCAACAAATACTCCAGATGAACAGATTGAAGAACAAATTGCGCATCGAGAATTACCAAAAAACAAATCTTTAGAACTAAAAAACATCTTTTTTAAATACAATAACTCTGCAAATTACATTTTAAATAACATCAATCTTCAAATTCCCGAAGGAAAAATAACAGCAATCGTGGGTGCAAGCGGAAGCGGAAAAAGTACATTATTAAAAGTTTTCTCTCGGCTTTATTTGCCAAGTTCGGGTGAGTTTTTGATTGGAAAAATTAATATATTATCCATAGATTTAAGTGCTTGGAGAGATAAAATTGGTGTTGTTAATCAAAACTCGGATGTTTTTAAAGAAACATTGAAAGACAATATTATATTAGGTAAAGAATTTGATAGTGACCAGTTTTATAAAACTACAAGAAATGTAAATTTATCAGAAGAAATTGAAAGTTTGCCAGCAGGATTCAATACTTTAATGGGAGAAAACGGTCGTGGTTTGAGCGAAGGTCAAAAACAAAGGATTATGATTGCTAGAGCATTATATAAAAATCCTGATTATTTGTTTTTGGATGAAGCGACCAATTCTTTAGATTCTATCAACGAAAATATTTTAGTAACTAATTTGAATCAAGTTTTCAAAGACAAAACAGTTATTTTGGTTGCTCATCGATTAGCAACTATTAAAAATGCTGATAATATAATAGTTTTAGATAAGGGTAACATTGTCGAAATGGGTTCTGAAAAAATGCTGTTATCAAAAAATGGATTTTATACCCGATTATTTAAAAACCAAATGATTTTAGAAAAAGATGAACAGCAAAATTAAATATTCTGAGGAATTTGAAGATACGGTAAACCGATTTCCTAAATTCAATACTATTTTACTTTATTCGTTATTAGCAATTATAACAATAACTTTTATTTTATTAGCAATTATAAAATCTCCCGAAATAATTATGGGTGAAGTTCAAGTAACGGCTATAAAACCTCCAATTGTGCTTGTGGCTCAAAATTCTGGTAAAATTATTTTGAAAGAATTTGAATCTCACAAGTTTTTACAAAAAGATGCATTCCTTGCTGTTATAGAAAATCCAGCAAATGAAGATGATGTAAAAGAATTGAAAAATGTATTGTTAAAATATCAAAATAATATTGAAGATTTAAAAAATGAAGATTTAACTTTTGCATTTGATAGTAGATTAGGCGAAATTCAAGAATATTATCTCAATTTATTGAATATTCTTCATTCAAGTAATGATGCAAGAGAACATTCGGAAAATGACACAAAAAAATTGCTTTTAAAGAACCAAATTGTCAAAACATCTAAAATGTTGAAACAAATTAAAAGCATTAAAAGCATAAAAAATGCTGATATTAAATTATTAAAAAATAAGTTAGTAGAAGATTCTACACTTTTCTCAAAAGGTTTAATTGTTAAAGCAGAATATGACCAAACATATAGAAATTATTATCGTGAAAAAGAGAATCTAAAAGGATATGAAACAAAAGACATTGAAAATAAATTTAGTATTGTTGAAAATAAAGAAAACATAAATCTCTTAAATTTAGAGAAAAACGAAAATATTGTGCATTCTGAAATTAAATTAACTGCCACGTTCCAACAACTTTGTCAAGCAATAAATCAGTGGGAATATAAATATGTTTTTAAAGTTCCTCAAGATGGCGAAGTCGATATGATGCAGTTTATTACCTCTTATCAATTTATTAAACAAGGTGATCCTGTTTTTAGTGTTTTGCCAAAAGATAATCAAGTTGTTGCTCAAGTTATAGTTCCACCAATTGGTGCTGGTAAAATTAAAATTGGTCAAGAAGTTATTATAAAATTAGCATCTTATCCTTATCAAGAATTTGGTAAATTAATTGGAAAAGTAAAGTCAACATCTTTGATTCCTACTCAAAATTATTATCTGATTACTGTTACTTTACCAAAAGGACTTAAAAGTGATACCAATCAGAATTTATCATTTTCTAAAAATATGGTTGGAAGTGCGGAAATTATTACAGAAAAAAGAAGTTTATTGTCTAAACTTTTCAATAAAGTAATTACTGCATTTGATAAAAAACCTTTGGAGAAAAAAGATGAAAAATTAAATAATCAAAGCGCAAATTCAAAATAACTATTTATTCTCAATCTGCGTTTGCAAAGCAAAAAACGTCCTTTTAGCAGCCATTTCTTCAGCTTTTTTCTTAGAAGTTGCTCTAGATTTGCCGAAAACTTTACCATCGATGCTTAATTTTACACCGAAATATTTTTCGCCACCAATGCCGTTATCATCATAAACATCAAAAAAGAATTGTTTTTTCTCTTTTTGGCACCATTCTATAATTATGCTTTTATAGCTAATGACTTTTCCTTCAAGTCGTTGAATGTCAGAATAACCAGAAACAACACGTTGATTGATGAATTTTTCGCAATACGAATATCCTAAATCCAAATAAATCGCTCCTATTAAAGCTTCGAATAAATTGCCGTGAATGTTCTCGCCGAAATGTTTGGCTTGGACTTTACTTTCTACATATTGAATCAGGTTCAAATCTTTTCCGAGAGAATTTAGGTTTTCTCGACTAACAATTTTCGATCGCATCTTTGTTAAATAACCTTCATCGCCAGTTGGAGCTTTTTCGAATAAATGTGCTGCAACAACAGCACTTAACATTGCATCGCCAAGAAATTCTAATCTTTCGTAGTTTACTGGATTGCCTTCTTCGTTGACTTTATTGGTTGACCTGTGAGTAAATCCTTTTTTGTAATATTCAAGATTTTTAGGTTCAAAACCAAGAATATTTTTAATAATATCAAAAAAAATCCCGTCATCAGTCGAACGGGAATTCTTTTTAAATATTTTTTTGAATAAGTTCATATTATTTATTAGTTCTTTTGAAAAATATGCTTCTTTTTTAAAAACATATAGATTATGTTTTAGAAAGTTGTGAATTTTCATAATTTGGTTTCTATTTTGTCATTTCGACGATAGGAGAAATCTCATTAGTTGCTCGATTTATGTGATTTCTCCTATCGTCGAAATGACAAATAGAAGTTTTATTTCAAAAAAATAAAGAGTTTGAAATACCAACATTATTATAAAACATAAACAACATATAAGTCATATAAGTCATATAAGTTTTAATAATTTAATTTTTGACTACACTTTGAAAAATTTTAGTTAAACGAACTTATATGTGTTATGCGTTTAAAAGATTAATTATGCTTAAAAATATTTTTTTAAACATTAATTACATTTAAAAACATTTTTAACTTTAAAAAATTAATCAACTAATTTTTTGAATAACATACAAGCATTATGACCGCCAAAACCAAAAGTATTGCTCATAGCAACATTAACTTCACGTTTTTGAGCCACATTCAAAGTCAAATTCAACTCCGGATTGATATTCTCATCAACAGTTTCGTGGTTAATTGTTGGTGGAACAATGCCGTGTATCATTGCCAAAATAACTGCAATAGCCTCGATTGCACCAGCTGCACCTAGCAAATGCCCAGTCATTGATTTAGTCGAATTAATATTGATATTTTTAGCGTGATTTCCAAAAACCGCACTAATAGCTTTCAATTCTGCAACATCGCCAAGTGGTGTAGAAGTTCCGTGAGTGTTAATGTGATCTACATCTTCGGGTTTCAAACCAGCATCGCGCAAAGTGTTATTCATTACAGCAATAACTCCAATTCCTTCAGGATGTGGAGCCGTTAAATGATAAGCATCAGATGACATGCCGCCACCGCCAACTTCGCAATAAATTTTTGCACCACGGGCTTTTGCGTGTTCGTAATCTTCTAGAACCAATGCGCCTGCTCCTTCTCCAAGAACAAATCCGTCGCGATTGGCATCGAATGGTCTTGAGGCAGTTTCTGGACTTTCATTTCTAGTCGATAAAGCCTGCATTGAATTGAATCCGCCCATACCAGCAATGGTTACGGCAGCTTCTGATCCGCCTGAAATAATGACATCGCACATTCCTAAACGTATATAATTAAAAGCATCAATCATAGCGTTCGACGATGATGCACAAGCGGAAACAGTTGTGTAATTTGGACCCATGAATCCGTTTCTCATAGAAATGTGAGCAGGAGCAATATCAGCAATCTTTTTTGGGATGAAAAATGG
>JAYVBR010000049.1:0-4533 GCA_043750395.1 Bacteroidota bacterium
TTCAGGTTTCAGGTTTCAGGTTTCAGGTTTCAGGTTTCAGGTTTCAGGTTTCAGGTTTCAGGTTTCAGGTTTCAGGTTTCAGGTTTCACAAAAAATCCAATTTCTTTCGAAATTGGATTTTTGTTTTAAATATTTAAAATTCAAATATCTAATATCTAACATTCCTTAAACTCTAACAATATTAGCGCCAATAGCTCTCAAACGTTCGTCAATACGTTCATAACCTCGATCAATTTGTTCAATATTTTGGATTGTGCTAGTTCCTTTTGCAGAAAGAGCAGCGATTAATAACGAAATTCCAGCACGAATATCTGGCGATGACATTGTTGTTGCTTTTAGTTGCGATTTAAAATCGTGACCCATAACTACGGCTCTATGCGGATCGCAGAGCATAATTTTTGCACCCATATCTATTAATTTGTCGACAAAAAACAAACGGCTTTCGAACATTTTTTGGTGAATTAAAACGTCGCCACGTGCTTGTGTCGATACTACCAAAATAATACTCAACAAGTCAGGTGTTAATCCAGGCCAAGGTGCATCGGCAATTGTTAAAATCGAACCATCAATGTCGGTTTTAATTTCGTATCCGTCTTTATGCTCTGGAATATAAATATCGTCGCCACGTTTTTCGAGCGTGATTCCGAGTTTTCTGAAGGTATTTGGAATCACGCCAAGATTGTTCCAAGAAACGTTTTTAATTGTAATTTCGCTTCTTGTCATAGCAGCAAGACCAATCCAAGAACCTATTTCTATCATATCTGGCAAAATTCTGTGTTCGCAACCGCCAAGACTTT
This sequence comes from Bacteroidota bacterium, assembly GCA_043750395.1. Classification (GTDB taxonomy): domain Bacteria; phylum Bacteroidota; class Bacteroidia; order Flavobacteriales; family Flavobacteriaceae; genus Flavobacterium. The sequence goes on from JAYVBR010000049.1 coordinate 798, forward strand.
CTACACCTTCGATTGTCAATAAATTCGAACCAATTCCAGTAATTTTGGCTCCCATCGAGTTCAACATTTTGCAAAGTTGTTGCAAGTAAGGTTCGCATGCTGCGTTATAAACTGTCGTTGTTCCTTCGGCTAAAACCGCAGCCATAACAATATTAGCCGTTCCTGTTACCGAAGCTTCATCAAGCAACATATAAGCCCCTTTTAATCTGCCTTCGACTTCAACGCCATAAAAATGATCTTCTCTTTCGTATCTAAAAGTCGCTCCAAGATTTATAAAGCCTTCAAAATGAGTATCTAATCTTCTGCGTCCAATTTTATCGCCACCAGGTTTTGGAATATAACCGCAACCAAATCTTGCTAAAAGTGGTCCAACAATCATAATAGAACCTCGTAAAGAACCACCTTCTTTCTTGAAAGCTTCGGTTTTTAGGTAATCAATATTTACATCATCGGCTTGAAAAGTATAATCACCAATGCCATTTTTTTGAATTTTTACACCTAAATTTCCAAGTAAAACAATAAGTTTATTGACATCAATAATGTCTGGAATATTGGTAATTCTTACTTTTTCTGAAGTTAATAATGCTGGACATAAAACTTGCAAAGCTTCGTTTTTGGCTCCTTGTGGATGAATGTCTCCTTTTAGACGAATGCCGCCTTCGATTTTGAATGTACTCATTTTTTTGTTGTATGTTCTGTGTTGTAAATTGTATGTTATGGTTTTGTAATTAAAAGACTTACAACCTAAAACATATAACCTATAACTTTTTTATTTTTTAACGAAAGGTTTCTTTTTTACAGGTTTATTTGGTGTAATTTTTGGTTGTCCTACAGGCATAATCTTGTTAGAAACTCGCTTATTGGTTCGCATTAAATCATCAGTTCTTAATAATGATTCTGTACTGGTCATTAAATCAAGTTTTCCGTCAGACAATTCGTACAAATGTTCAAAAATTACTTCATCGGTAACTGTGTCCTTATTCCAACTCAAATAAGATTTTTTCATATGGTTGGCAATCACTTTTACCAAAGCATTTTTCAATTCACCTTCTTCCCATTTGTTGGCAACATCGATCATATATTTAATATTATTGCCATAATATCTGTATTTAGGATGATTTTGCGGGTAGTTAAGAATATCAGGTTTCATTTGCAAAACTTCTCGTGACGGAATTGCATAAGGCGAATCAACTTTCAATTGAAAGTCGGACATTATGAACAATTGATCCCACAATTTATGCTGAAAATCTGGAACATCACGCAAGTGCGGATTCAAACTTCCCATAACTTGAATAATATATTTTGCCAATTTATTACGCTCAATTTCATCTTCAATCTCAATAGCTTGAAAAATTAATTTTTGCAAATGACGACCATATTCTGGAATGATAAGATGTTGTCTTTCAGAATTATATTCTAAATTAAATACAACATCGTTGGCATTTTCTTTTATATATTTTGCGTTCATATTTATAGTGAAACGATTCCTTTTATTACGGAAACTTCTTTATATTTTTGGATTATTTCGTTTGAATTTTCAACAGTTACATCAACAGAAATGCTGGTATATTTTCCTGTTTTAGATTTTGTAGTTTTAATGACTGCACCCATACAATTAAATGCGTTTTCGACAAAATCGACATTGTTTTCGATACTTGGAACAATAAATTTGAACAAATATTCTGCTGGCCAAGAATTACTATTGTCCAATTCTACTTGCAATCTATCATAAAATTCTTGAGCTTCTTTTTCTTTATTTTCGTCCATTACTAAATTAAAATAAAAGCAAATATACTAATTTGATTCTAGATTTTAGAATATTGAATTTAGATTTTTTACAACAGCTTAACTATTTGAAAAAAAACAGTAAATTCGCATTTTAAGTTTAGAAAATGCAAAAAGAAATTATAGTCATTATTGGTGGTCCAGGAAGCGGAAAAACTTCAATTATTAACGATTTAATCTCAAAAGGATTTTGTTGTTATCCAGAAATTTCGAGAGAAGTTACTCTCAAAGCAAAAGCCGACGGAATCGAGCAATTGTTCTTGACAAATCCAATTTTATTCAGTGAATTATTGCTTGAAGGAAGAATTCAACAATTTAAAAACGCCCAAAATGAAAGTCACGAAGTTGTATTTATCGATCGTGGAATTCCAGATGTTTTGGCTTATATGAAATTTATTGGCGACGAATATCCTGACCATTTTGAATTGGCTTGTATTGAAAATAAATACTCAAAAATATTTGTATTACCGCCTTGGTCAGAAATTTATGTTTCTGATAATGAACGTTATGAAAGCTATGAACAAGCCGAAGAAATTCATATTCAATTAGTTACTACTTATGAATCTTATGGATATAATTTAATAGAAGTGCCGAAAGAAACAGTCGAAAATAGGGTTTTGCATATTCTTGAAAATCTCAAAAAATAAAAAAGCGAAATTTAATAAATCGACCTTAATTAACAGATTTTCATTAACTTTGTATAAATTATTTTCAAAATGGGAAAACCTGAAATAAAATACATCACACAAGAGGATTATCTTACTTCCGAAAGATTAGCTACAGAAAAACACGAATATTATGAAGGCGAAATATTTGCAATGAGTGGTGCGTCAATTCCGCACAATATTATTTTTAAAAACACATTTATTGATTTAGGAGTTAAATTAAAAGGAAAAGGTTGCCAACCTTTTGGCAGTGATTTGCGAATTTTTATTCCCGAAAATACACTTTATACCTATCCTGATTTAAGCATTATCTGCGGAGAAGTAGAAACTACTGACGATAAATTTGATACAGCAACTAATCCAACCGTAATATTTGAAATCCTTTCAAAATCAACAGGCGGTTATAACAAAGGGGCAAAATTTACTTTGTATCGAAAAATTAAATCTTTACAAGAGTACATAATGATTGATTCGGAACAAATGATGGTTATCAAGCAAATTCGAAATAACGATAATTCTTGGCAACTAACAGAATATACTGGTTTAGAACAAACTTTTGAATTAAATTCAGTGAATCTAAAAATACAATTGTCCGAAATTTATGAAGGAGTAAAATTCAAATAAATAATTTTACCAAAAACTGAACAATCATAAATGACCGCCAACGAAACCCTAAAAAAATATTGGAATCACGAGGCTTTTCGTTCGCCACAAGATGATATTATTTTATCGGTTTTGGCAAGAAAAGATACTTTTGGATTAATGCCAACTGGTGGCGGAAAATCGATATGTTTTCAAGTTCCAGCAATGATGATGGAAGGGATTTGTCTAGTAATTTCACCATTAATTGCCTTAATAAAAGACCAAGTTAATAATTTGCAGAAGCGAGATATTAAAGCTATGGCAATAGTTGGTGGCGTTTCAACCGACGATTTATTAATTTTATTAGACAATTGTGCATTCGGAAATTACAAGTTTCTTTATATTTCGCCAGAACGTTTACAAAACGATTTTGTTTTAGAACGCATCAAGAATTTGCCAATAAATCTAATTGCAATCGACGAAGCGCATTGTGTTTCGCAATGGGGACACGATTTTCGTCCTGCTTATTTAAAAATAAATTTACTCAAGGAACATTTCGAGAAAATACCATTTTTAGCTTTGACAGCATCGGCAACCAAGCGCGTAAAAGATGATGTTATCTTGCAATTAAAATTGAATAAACCAGCGATTTTCGAGAAATCATTTGCAAGACCAAACATTGCTTATATGGTTTTTGAAGTTGA
>JAYVBR010000050.1:0-4521 GCA_043750395.1 Bacteroidota bacterium
CGCTTCGGGGAGGCCAATCGGTGAATGAGCCGATCGTCGCCAGCTTCCTGCTGTGGAGCTTGTCCCCCGACGCCTGCGGGCGCTATCAGCAGGACTGCCGTCTTGTGTAGGTTTCCCTCCTACCCTAATTTGTAATACATTAACCACATTTCGTCAGAATTTTTGTAACCACTTTCGAGCATCATTTTTTCGGTATAAACTGCCCAACCCTCAATCATTGCGCCGTTTCCAAGAATAGATTTTATAATGCTTGGCGATTGATTGCTGTAAACCAATTGTGTGTAATGTCCAGGAATTGCTTCGTGTATATTCAAAATCTGAAGAATATAATTGTTGTATTCACGCAAATAACTTTTGGATTTTTCGCTTGTCCAACCAGATAAACTTCCTACATTATAATAGGTATTGGCATTTTTGTCATAAGGTCCAGGTGCCGAAATGCTTGCGCCCGCAACTCCAGCCATATAATCGGGTTCTTTTCGAACGACCAATGGTTTCGTAGGATCAATATATAGAAGGTTTTTGGCTTTGACATAAGCCGTTAACTCTGGAATTTGCTTTTCGATTTCCGATTGAAATTTTTCTGGCGTGGTGTGTTGCTCCGATATTTTATCGATAACTTGTTTTATTTGAACTAATTTATCGGTTGGTTTTGGGGCATTTGCTAAATATTTTGTCCATAATTTTTCTGATAATTCAAACATTTTATTGTGCAAATCTTTTTTATGATTGATTGCTTTTTGATAAATTTCGTCTGATAAATAACCCGATTGAATATCAAAGTTGAATTTTTTGGCATACAAATCCTTACCTAACCTGAAATCTCCTTCTTTTCTGGTTTGGATTTTACGCAGATATTCAACATAATTTGTAATCGATTGAACCGCAATTTTCGAATCAGCAATAATTGCTTTTTTCTCAACTTCAGATAAACTCGATTTTGATAATGCCAAGAATAAATCTGTTTGAAAAACCGATAATCCTCCAAAATTTTGATCGCAAGCCAATTTGGTATGTTCAAAAGTCGGATTCTTGATATTCGATTTAGCGGCCGCATAAAAAACTGGAATATTTTTCATTTTCACACCAAAATTGCGCAATCTTTTGTCCAAAGGTTCGTAATTGCCATTCAAAATTTCTGCAAATGAACCACAAACGTTATAGTCAGCCGGATTCCACTGGAAAGATTTGAATTCGTTAACATTAAAAGCCGTACTTTCTAATTGATTTTTCATCATATAGAAATCGGTTTTGTTGTTGTCATTCAAATTATCAATCGGATAATTTTTTAAAGAATCGAGATTGGCTTTTACAAAATTAAGTTGTAATTTTCGTAATTTTCCATCAGGAACCAACAAAACAGCATCGTACTTATGATAACCTTGACTCGAAGCCCATTCTGGACTAATTTTCCAAAGGTTTTCAATAAATGTGTTTTTGTAGACATCAAATGCTTTGTTGTCGTCTTTTTTTGTACAAGAAATAAATAAAAATAATATCGAAATCGAAAGTATTGTGTTTTTCATTGGTGGTTTATTTGAATATAAAAGTATAAAAAAAAACGCCACTTTACAAAAATGACGTTTTAGAAATCTTAATTTTATTTTCTATTTCAACCCAGCATTTTTTAAATAAGGTTCAATTTGCATTTCGTGACCAATAAAATCTTTGAATGCTTTGTTTAAATCGACCGAATTTCCCACAGATAAAATATATTTTTTAAAACGGTCGCAATTGGCTCTTGTCAATCCACCATTGGCTTGCATCCAATCAAACGCATTGTAATCAAGCGTTTTTGACCAAGTATAAGCATAGTATCCAGACGAATAACCGCCAGACCAAATGTGGGCAAAATAAGGCGAATGATAACGAGTTGGTACTTCATTGACCAACAAACCATATTTTTGTAAGGCTTCTTTTTCGAATTGCAAAGTTGGTTTAAAATCGGCTTCGTTTTCCACGCTATGCCAAGCCATATCAAGCGTTGCGGCAGCTAGAAGTTCTGTAATATCATATCCTTTATTGAAAGTTTCGGCTTTTTTAATTTTGTCAATTAAAGTTTGCGGAATCGATTCTTTAGTTTGATAATGAATTGCATAATTTTTTAAAACTTCTAGATCTAATGCAGCGTGTTCATTGATTTGAGAAGGAAATTCGACATAATCTCTAGGAACATTTGTTCCAGAAAGTGTTACATATTGTTGGTTGGCAAACAATCCGTGAAGCGTGTGACCAAACTCGTGAAACATCGTCGTAACATCGTCAAAACTAATCAAAGACGGATTTCCAGCCGATGGTTTGGCAAAGTTATAAACGTTTACAATTACTGGTTTTTGTTTCAAATAATGCGATTGACTTACGAAATTATTCATCCAAGCGCCACCATTTTTATTGTCACGAGTATAAAAATCAAGATAATAAATCGCAATTGATTGGTTTTTATCATCAAAAACTTCATAAACCACAACGTCTGGATTATAAACGGGCAAATCTTTGCGAACTTTGAAAGTAATTCCATACATTTTTTTGGCTGCAAAGAAAACGCCTTTTTCAAGAACTGTATTTACTTCAAAATAAGGTTTTACTTGGCTTTCATCTAAATCGTATTTTGCTTTTCGAACTTGTTCAGAATAAAAATTCCAATCCCAAGGTTCGAGTTTGAAACTTCCTTTTTGAGCATAAATTAAATCTTGAATGTCTTTGGCTTCGATTTTTGATTTTTCAACTGCTGGTTTTGCCAAAGTTGCAAGCAAATTCATAGCAATGGCTGGTTTTTGGGCCATTTGATCTTGTAAACGCCATTCGGCAAAACTTTTCTTGCCCATTAATTTAGCTTTTTGCAATCGCAATTTGGCCATTTTTTCTAATGTTTCTCGAGTATCGCCAACATCACCTTTTTCTGAACGAGTAAATGCCGATTTGAATAATTTTTCTCTGGAAGCACGATTTTTCATATTTTGCAGAGGCGGTTGTTGTGTTGTATTCAACAATCCAATTAAATAACCTACTTTTCCAACTTCAATAGCTTTGTCTTTTGCAGCAGCAATATCAGCAGCACTTAATCCGTCTAATTCTTTTATGTCGGCGAATAAAACTGCACCGTTTTTTCTTGCAATCAATAATTTATTTGAAAAAATGGTACCTAAAACTGCCAATTCTTCATTTATTTTCTTCATTTTTTCTTTATCTGAATCAGACAAATTAGCTCCAGCCAATTCAAATTGTTGCAAATAATATTGCGTTAATTTTTTGTCTTCGCCTTTTAACTTCTTTAAATCCAAAGATTTAATTCGGTTGTAAATTTTACTGTTTAAATAAATTTTATCGTTATGCGCCGAAAATATTGCTGCATATTGTTCCTCAATTTTTTGCAAAGTCGGATTTGTATTTGCTCCTGTCAAATTATAAAAAATTCCAGTCGCACGAGCCAAATCTACACCGCAAGTTTCTAATTCTAAAAAAGTGTTTTTGAAAGTTGCTTTGGTTTTATCATTTGCAATTTCATCAATTTCGACATCGTGAACTTTTAATCCATATTCAAATGCAGGAACAAAATCGATATCTTTTATTTTATCAAAAATGGGTGCCTGATATTGTAAAGTACTTTTTTGTAATAATGGATTTGTCATTTTTATTGATTTATCTTGTGCGATAATGGTTTGCATTTGCATTGATGCAAAGATGATTAATGTTGATTTTATTATTGTTTTCATAATTGAATTTTATTTGCCCTCAAATTTTTCGGATTATCTCAGATTTTAAATTATTATTTTTTTACCTTTTGCTATTTGCCATTATCAAATTTCCTTTCTTCCTCGAATAATATCATCAAAACTGGCACATTTTACAAATTCTTGCTCGCCATCAATTATAATTGGCAAATACACAAATTCTACTTCCGACAAATCTTCTTTTAAATGAAATTTCATATCTTCTAGATAAAAAAACCATTCTTTGTCGTATTGTACTTTATTGATAGTTGCATCTTTAATCAATAATTTTTCTTTTAACGGCGTCATATTTTTAGATCAAAAGTTTTAAGTTTCAGGTTTCAAGTAGTTGAGCGAACTTGAAACCTGAAACTTGAAACAAAAATTTAATATTTCAATAATTCAAACAATTCTTGTTCAAAACGAACTTTCGGTAAGTATTGATCTTCTAATGCTTTAACAAATGGAATTGGAGTTTCTAAACTCGCAACTCGTTTCACTGGAGCATCAAGATATTTGAAACAATTTTCCATAATCAGTGCCGAAATATCGCTCGAAACTCCGCCAAACATTGAATCTTCTTGCAGAATAATGCATCGACCCGTTTTCTTGATAGATTCGAATATCGCTTCAGAATCTAATGGTTGCAAAGTTCGCAAATCGATTAAATCGGCTGAGATTTCTGCATTTTTATTTAAGGTTTCCAGAGCCCAATGAACGCCAGCTCCAAATGATATAATCGTAACTTGATTTCCTTCTTTTATTAATGATGCTTTTCCGAATGGAATTGTGTAATAATCTTTAGGAACAT
>JAYVBR010000051.1:0-4515 GCA_043750395.1 Bacteroidota bacterium
AGATTTTTTTTATTCGATAGCGATGCTATCCAATAAAAAAAATCCAAAATCTGAAACAAAAATCTTAATTTTTCGCTTCAATCAAAAAAGTTTAAACCAATTCAATATATAAAAGATTTTTTTTCCAATTTAGCTATAGTTTCTTTTATGGCATCTGCAAAACGTTCATCTAAATCTGTATCAGGGCTTTGCTCATAATACCAAAGTTTTGCAATCTCAATATCTTCTTCAACTTCATCAAAATAATCTAGTTCAAAATCAAATTCAATCATCGAATTAATTTTTTATTGAGAGCATCGAATAAGCCTTGAATTGGTTTAACACGTTCAGGATTTTTGGCAATAGCTTCTAACCTTGACGTTAAAAGTTGTTTTTGCCAATCAGGAATATCATTAGAAATTTCTTCAATATCAGGATATTGTAGTTTTATCAAAGTCCATTCTTGAGGTGGAATATAAACACCTGAATTATTGCCGTTGCTGTCGTGTAATACTTGAAGGTTCATTGTTTATTGAGTAATTAAAAGTTGTAAATTATCTTTCATTCGTTTGTTAAAAATCGCCAAATCTATCATTTTAAGCAATGCTTGTTGTTCGTCGGCTTCTAAATTATCTATCAATTTTATTTTTTCATAAAATTAACTAAAAATTTAATACAAATTGCAAATGATGAAAATTATTTTTTAAAATTTTGTAGATTTAAATCCTAAATAATAAATCAATTAACACAATCATTTTGAAATTTTATGTAATATTGCAAATCAAACTAACAAAAAAACTACAAAATGGGATTAGGAAGCTTTATTAAAGGATTATTTGGAAAAGACAACAAGCAAGTAGAAGAAATGGTTGACAAAGCCGAAGGTTTTGCCGATGATTTAATCGAAAAAGGAAAAGTTGCAGCTGCAGAAATGGTTGACAAAGTTGACGAATATGCAGATGTTGCTAAAGCTAAAGTTGAACAATATGTGCCTGGAGTTGGCGATAAAATTGATAGTGTTGTTGATACTGTAAAAGAAAAAGCTGGCGAATTTATCGATAAAGCTGGAGTTATGGCCGGAGAAGCAGTTGAAACAGTCAAAGAAAAAGTTGCAGATTTTACCGATGAAACTCCTGAAGTTGCAGCAGAAAATCCACAAGCAATTGTTGATACACCAACTACAACAGCAGAAACTCCAAATGTAGCTGATGAAAACGCTGATTAATACTTTTGAATAAATAATTAAAATCCTGCAAAATTGCAGGATTTTTTTTGTAAAAATGAATTATATTTGTAAAAATATAAAACCATGAAAATTTATAACTTCCTTGTTGCATTATTAATATTTATCAATTTTTCTGGTTTTTCTCAAGAAGATAGAAGTGGTGGAAAATCATTTAAATACCAGCCAGTTCTTGGAAATGGAGTTTTTAGAGAGGAAGCTAAGGCTAAAGAAATTCAAGGTTCTCCTTATATAATTAATAATTTTTCATTAGTAAAAGTAGAAAGCGTTGAAGAAAAAGCAAAAATGCGTTACAATGTCTTTAAGGATGAATTTGAGTTTATTACTGTCAAAAATGACACATTAATTCTTGATAAACTCGAAGATTTTAAAGACTTAACATTTGTTGCAACTAATACCAAATATAAATTGGTCAATTATATAAACCTTGATGACAAATTTCAATTTGGATATTTAATCGATATTTACCAAAAAAATGATTTCGGATTATTCAAAAAAGAAAACATTGGTTTAACCGAAGAAAAAATTGCTAAAACATCTTTAGAGCAAAATATGCCAGCTAAATACTACAAATCTGGAGATATTTATTTTTTGAAAACTAAAGATAAAATTGTAGAATTTCCTTCAAGCAAAAAACGACTTTCTAAAGTTTTCCCTGATAAAAAAGAAGCAATTGAAACATTTGTAAAAGAGAATAAAATCGATTTTGACAAAGATTCAGATAAAATTAAAATCGTAGATTTTTTGTCAACTTTATGATTTCTTTGAAGTCGTAATCAAAAAATCTTTTAAATAAAAAGGTTCAAAATAAGCAACATCTTCAAAATCAGAATTCTGAAATTTCTCGAAACTCAATTTACTCATTTCGTTAGCCGATGGATAAAATTTATCGTCAAGAAAAACAAAATTATTTTTGGTCAAAACTGTTTTGGCTTTTTCGTTGCAATCGCCAACAAAATAAATGGTTTCATTGATTTCTGAAAATGAATTTTCATCGAGAATTTGGGCTTGAACATCACGAATTTTACTGTAATTTTTATCGAATATTGCGCTGTAAACTTCCATTCTACGCGCATCAATCATCGGAATAATTAATCCGTTTTGAACTTCAGCTTGACTTGCCAAAACTTGCAAAGTATCAACCGAAATTAGTGGAATATCTAATGCAAAGCACAAACCTTTTGCAGCCGAAACGCCAATTCTCAAACCAGTGTAAGAACCTGGACCTTTGCTGACTGCAATTGCTGATAAATCTTTGAAAGTCAAGTTAAATTCTCGCAAAATTTCTTCAATAAAAACGTGCAATTTTTCGGCGTGCGAAAAACCAGCGTCGGATAATTCTTTACTGTGAACTGTTTTTCCATTATTTGCAACAGCAACCGAACAATTTTTTGTTGAAGTTTCTATATTTAGAATGTACATTAATAATAAATTTTTTGATATTGAATTTTAAATATTTGAATTAATAAAAAAAAATCATTTGCTTGAAAATGATTTTTTTTTAAAACCTGAAACCTGAAACCTGAAATTTGAACCCTACTTAACAACCAAAACTTTAACTTTATCTCCAGATTGTAAATCTTTAGTAACGGTTGTGTATGGACCAGTTATTACCGTTTCGCCGGGTTTTAAACCTTCGAGAACTTCAATATTTGTATCGTCTTGAATTCCAGTTTTTATGATTCTGATTTTAGCTTTATCGCCAACTTTCACAAAAACACATTCATATTTTTTATCTGATTTTGGCTTTAATTTTTCTTCTTCTTCGTCTTTAATATCGGTAATTTTAACTGCAGTAGTATCAGATTTTACAACAACCGAACTTATTGGAACGCCAACAACTTTGGATTTTGTTTTGGTAATAATATCGACTGTTGCAGTCATTCCAGGTCTAAATGGCGAATAACTAGCTGGTTTTCCTTCGGTTAATTCGGCGTAAGATTCTTTTAAAATTCTGACTTTTACTTTAAAATTAGTTACTTGATCCGCTGTTAAAGTTGTTGTTGCCGAATTCGAAATACTGGTTACAATACCTTTAAATTCTTTTTTCAAATAAGCATCAACTTGAACTTTTGTTGCATCGCCAATCGATATTTTTACAATATCATTTTCGTTTACATTGACTTCGACTTCCATATTGTCTAGATTGGCAACGGTCATTATTGGCGTTCCAGTCATTTGTTGTGTGCCGACAACGCGTTCGCCTAATTCAACTGTCAATCCCGAAATTGTGCCATCGGCTGGTGCGTAAATCGTTGTTCTGCCTAGGTTATCTCTGGCTTCGCTAACAGTTGCATTGGCACTTTGAACGTTGTAATATGCAGTTTCTTTTACAGCCTTTGACACTTCAAATGCTGCAATTGCTTTATCAAAATCTGATCTTGAAATTATGCCTTTGTCAAATAATGTTTTGCTTCGGTCGTAACTTGTTTTTGCTTCTCTAAACGATGCATCAGCTTGACTTAAACCTGATTTTGTACTTGATAAATTAGATTGAGAACGGTTCAATCCAGAAGTATACAAATCTGGATTTATTTTGACTAGCAAATCGCCTTTTCGAACAACTTGCCCTTCTTTTACAGCTAGTGCAGTGATTTCTCCCGAAACTTCTGAAGAGATTTTTATTTGAATTTCGGGTTGAATTTTTCCTGTTGCCGAAACGGTTTCGACAATCGTTGTTTCGTTGATTTTGGCAAATTCGACTTCGATTGCTTCTTGATTATCACCAAAAGTTCCTGATTTTTTTAGAACGATTAACAAAACAATTAATCCGATAGCAAGAGCTGATAATATTAGAATGGTTTTTTTTGACATAATTTGTTTTTTAAACTTGAAACTTGAAACCTGAAACTAATTTTAATTTGAAACAATCGGAATTCCAAAATATAATTCTACGATTTTTATTTTGAAAATATAGTCATATTTGGTTCTTAAAACTTCTGATTGTGCATTGACTAATAATGATTGTGATTGGTTGTAATCAAACGAATTCATCATTCCGACATTGAATCTTTCTTTGGCAAAATCAACGGCATTTTGTCTTGCTTCTAATGAGATTTTTGCCGATTCGAATGCGTTTTGTGCACCTTTGGCATTTGCGTAAGCGTTATAAACATTGCGTTCTAAATCAAGTTCTGATTGTTGCAAAGCAATTTTAGAACGTTCAAAAGTAATTTTGTTTCTGGCAACATTATTCTTAACTGCAAATCCATTTAGAATCGGAATTGCCAATTGAAAACCAAACGAATTTCCTTTAAAATCGGAAAATTGATCAAAAACTGGAGCTGCATTTC
>JAYVBR010000052.1:0-4511 GCA_043750395.1 Bacteroidota bacterium
ACGAATTAACGAACTCTAAAATATTCTCACCTCTAAATATTGCTTCCATAATCTATATTTTACTACAAATATAGTTGTTTTTTATGTATATAACTCGAAAACTTTATTTGAACTAAGAAAAATGAATTTCAACAATTTTTTAATTTTAAATGGAACAATTTTTTCATATATGCCAATTGTTATGTTGTAATGTAATTCAAAATCAAATTTACATTTTTATCTGAATTTGCAATATTTTTTATAATTTTAATTCAATTTTAATCTACCAATTTTAAAATCATTCAAATAAAAATCTTTAATCTTTGAAAAACATATCATTTTAAATTCTTTGACTAACTTTGCATTATAACATTTAAATCGTGCCGAAAACAATTTCCATTACCGCATTTTCATCAATATCGCCGTTAGGTAATCAACCAAAAACAATTTGGAACAATTACTTAAATAATAAGCATTTTTTTATAAAAAACCATCAATATAACTGGGTCTCAGAATTAGATCAAGAGTCAAAAAATGAAATAGAAAAACTTCGAAAAGCCGATTCAAAATACAAATCATTAGACAATTCGGTACTTTTTGCCATTCACGCATCGCGACAAGCAATAAAAAATGCAGGTTGGAAAACTGGCGACGATTTCGGAATCAATCTTGGGTCGTCTCGTGGTGCAACACACTTGTTCGAACAGCATTTCAAAGATTTTTTAGAAACTGGCAAGGCCAATTTTTTGAGTTCGCCAACCACAACTTTGGGTAATATTTCGACTTGGGTGGCGCACGATTTGCAAACATCGGGACCAGAAATTTCGCATTCAATTACCTGTTCAACTGCTTTGCATGCAATGATTAATGGAATTGCTTGGCTAAAATCTGGAATGGCAAATCAATTTTTGGTTGGCGGGAGCGAAGCACCATTGACCGATTTCACGATTGCGCAAATGCAGGTTTTGAAAATTTATGCTAAAGCAAATGACGATTATCCTTGCAAAACTCTAGATTTTTCGAAAACCAAAAACACGATGATTCTTGGTGAAGGTGCAGCAGTTTGTTGTCTTGAAATTGGTAAATCAAGTCGCACTTTGGCTACAATTGCAGGAATTGGTTATGCAACCGAAATTTTAGAACACAGCATTTCTATATCTGCAGAAGCGATTTGTTTCCAAAAATCAATGAAAATGGCTTTGCAAGAGGCAAACCTTGAAGATGTTGATGTTATTGTAATGCACGCGCCTGGCACAATTAAAGGCGATTTGTCAGAAATGAAAGCTATTGAAAAAGTTTTCGGTTCGAAAATTCCGCACTTGACTTCTAATAAATGGAAAATTGGTCACACGCTTGGCGCATCTGGAATGTTGAGCATTGAAATGGCAATTTTAATGCTTCAAAATCAGGTTTTTATTGGAGTTCCATTTACTGGAGCGAAAACACAACCCAAAAAAATCAATAAAATTTTGATAAATGCAGTAGGTTTTGGTGGTAATGCTGTGAGTGTGCTTTTGAGTTTGTAATGTTTACTAGAAGTTTTGCAATAACAAGATAATTAATTTCGGTATTTTGACTCAATTTTTAACAGTATATAAATTTAAAATTAAGGATAATTCTAAAAGCCATTTACAATAATTTATAAATGGATTCTATTTTGTCTTTCTTCAAAGGCATCTAAAAAATTATTCTTTAATTATTTTAATAGTTTTAACTTCATTATCAGAACTTACTTTCACAACATAAATACCAGCTTTCAAACCTGACATGTTTATATTGGCTTCATTGTTATTTAATTTGGTTGATAATACTTCTTGACCCAACAAATTAATTACATATACTAAATTAATGTTTTTGTCATAAGACAAATTTAAAATATCTTTTACTGGGTTTGGAAATGATTTAAAATTGTTTGATATGAATGTGTCGGTAGCCAATAACGACACACCACATAATACTGATCTTGTTCTATTGATTGGTTGTATACCACAATTTATCAAATTAATATAAAATCTAACTGTACCGCTAGTTGTAGCCGTCCAAGTCAATGGTGTTGTACTTCCTGCTGCTGCATTAATTCCAGCATCAGTACTAACCGAAAGAAAATCAGTAGGTACTGAACTTCTAAATTGGTATGTTTGACCTGCTGTCACTGCAACATTTGCATATTCTCCAGCAAATGCATCGGTATTAATTTGGTTAACTGTTACCCCATCGCACGTCGCAGGTGTATAGGTAGCACCAGGATACAAAGTGCCGTTCATACAACCAACTGGTACAGGACCAGTAGTAAAACTTTTAACAACACACCCAGTTGCTAGTCCACCAGCATTTACTGCAACAATACTCCAATAATAGGTTGTATTGTGAGAAACACTAGGAATACTGGCATTTGTTCCTACAAATGGTGATGTAGGATTTAAAAGTTGCAAGGTAGTCGCACTAGCACCTAAATAAATTTTATAACCAGTTGCAACACCCCCAGTTGTAGGAGCTGCCCACGATAATTCAACTGAATTTTCTCTTGTATCAGGGTTTATAGTACTATTAGTATAATTTACTGCAATATTTGAAGCCATATTTAAAGGAGCAATTAAACTATTGCAACCTGGAGGAGCGGTAGTGTTGAATGAAGCAGAGGTAGTTGACCATGAACCAGTAGTTGTAGTACTACATATTGAACGTACCCAAACATAATAATTTGAATTAGTCAATAAACTTGTTAGGTTTACAGTAACTATTCCAGCGGCAGTGCTACCTGAAGCTGTTGTCGCAGCTGTAGGTGCTGTATTAGTTGTAGAATAATAATATTCATAACCATTTGCAGGAACATTTGTTGGTGCTGTCCACGATATTGAAGAACTAGTTGTGGTTGTCAAAGAAGCAGTTAAATCAGATGGTGGCGCACAGGGCTCAGGTACATCAACAGAAAAAGTATCTAAACCAATTCTATCAGAATTTAAACCTTCAATACCTCCGTTTGTAACAAAATACCTAAATCCAAATTTAACTGTAGTAGGTGTTGTAATTCCAACAACAGTGTATGTATATTTTTTCCAAGTTCTTGGATAAACACCAGCAATTAAAGTTGGGTTAACATCAACTAACAAATTAGTGAAAGTTCCCAAATCTGTTGGACCGGTTGATGGATTTACTGTAAGAGCACCAACTGTACTCATTCTAAGTTGTAATCTATCAGGATAGTCTGCGGAAGTAGAAGTTGAGACCATTCCTTTTCTAGTGTAAAAAGATACTTCATCTCCATTTTTAACAGTTATTTCAGGAGAAATCAACCAGTTACTAATTGGACCACTACCAGTTGAACCAATTGGTCCTGGTATTAAAACACCAACGCTTGTAAAATTAACATTAGCAAATGAAGACACTGGTAATGATTGTGCTCCACCATCAAAAGTTCCTAAAATTACAGACACAGGAACAGCCCAAAGTGTAGCTGTTGCTGGGCTACTTTGGTTTGTAGTTTGCCACCCATCTGTTGTTAATCCAGCATTTCCAGTTGTAAATCCGTAATTGTAAACGTTTTGAGCCTTTACAGCAGTTACAGCAACAAAAAGTCCTAAAAAAAGTAATATTATTTTCATAATTTTAATTTATTTTTGCAAATGGGTTTTATTTTTGATATTCTCTAAAGAGAAAATAAATTTACTCTTTAATTATCTTAATAGTTTTAGTTTGATTATTTGATGATACTTTAACCATATAAGCACCAGCAGTTAAACTAGACATATCAACTTTAGCTTCATTACTGTTAACTAAAGCAGATAATACTTCTTGACCCAACAGATTGATAACCGAAACCAAAGTTATGTTTTTATCATAAGACAAATTTAAAATATCTTTTACAGGATTTGGAAAAGATTCGAAATTGTTTGATGCGAATGTTTCACTAGATAAAAAAGGCACAACTTTTACTGTATAATCATGAATTTCACCAAAAACGATATTAAAGCAAGGATTGTCTAATCGATTTGTTCCAAATTGTTTTCTAATTCTCATTCTCGTATTACCTAATAATGCAGTTAATGGAACAACAATATTATTACTAGATGCAACATCAGTCGGTAGCCCCAATGACCCCAAAACTGTTGTGGCTGGCGGTATTGCTGCACCAATAATTAATTGCTCTGAAATATTAAAACTTGTAAAATAAGTCTCTCCGGCATCGTTAAGAACACCATTTTGATTCCAGTCAATATAAACAACAACTCTGCTTTCTACTTGTCCACCAGTATTACCCTTTACAGAAATAACATTGGTACTGCCAGGAACAACAGTAGCTTCATCTGGAAAAATTTTATGGGGTGTTGGGCTATTTATGTATGGTAATCTTGTATTAGGATATGTTTTATTTATGCCTGCAAAATTCACATAGGTAATTGGCTCTAGAGCACCATTTGCATTATAAAATTCAATTGGTCCGCAATATGGCAAAAGAAAATCTTGAATATTATAAACCAAATATGGTCCAGACCAAGTGCTAAATCCTGAACCAGCAATGCACTCCGATCGCA